>CAJKFS010000009.1 GCA_905199225.1 uncultured Collinsella sp.
GTCGCGCCCTTGAAGTTGAACGTCAGATTGTCCAAATGCGGCCCGCGCAGCGTCGACCGGTTACGG
This sequence comes from uncultured Collinsella sp., assembly GCA_905199225.1. Classification (GTDB taxonomy): domain Bacteria; phylum Actinomycetota; class Coriobacteriia; order Coriobacteriales; family Coriobacteriaceae; genus Collinsella. The sequence continues at coordinate 67 of CAJKFS010000009.1, forward strand.
CGTTTGTAAAACGCCGTAACCTACAGAATGAGCATCGCGTCGCCAAAGCTGAAGAAGCGGTAGCGCTCCTCGATGGCAGCGGCGTAGGCATCCATGATCTGGTCGCGGGTGGCAAGCGCGCTCACGAGCATCATGAGCGTGGAGCGCGGCACATGGAAGTTCGTGATCAGCGCGTCGACCACGTGATAGGTCGAGCCGGGCATGAGGTAAAGCTGCGTCGTGGCGTTCTCGCGCACCACGATGTCACCGCGGCCAAGCGTATCGGCCCCGTCCTCGCGGCCTTCAAAATAGCGCGCCGTCACGGCCGGATCGGACACCGGCGCGTCCGTGTCAAACGCGCTCTCGAGCGAGCGCACCGCGGTAGTGCCGACGGCGATCACACGATGACCCTCGGCCTTGGCCTTATGCACGGCGTCGACAACCTCCTGCGACACGTGGTAGCGCTCGGTGTGCATGACGTGCTGCGTGGGGTCGTCCTCCTCCACCAAGCGGAAGGTATCGATGCCCACCTCGAGCTCGACGGCGGCAAACTTGGCACCCTTGGCCTCGATAGCGGCCATGAGCTCAGGAGTAAAATGCAGGCCCGCCGTGGGAGCGGCAGCCGAGTGCTCCTCCTTCATGGCGTACACGGTCTGATATTTCTCGGGATCGCCCTCGTAATCGGTAATGTAGGGCGGCAGCGGCACGTGACCGGCAGCATGGATGGCCTCGTCAAGCGTGCGCGGCTCGCCGGCGGCATTGCAACCGGCCGGCTCAAAACGCACCAGGCGGCCGCCGCGACTATCGGTGACAAAGTCGACGACCTCGGCCGTCAGCACCACGGGAGCCCCCTCGGGCGCATGAGCGCCACCGGCGCGATACTCAATCTGAGCACCGGGCTTCAGGCGCTTACCCGGCTTGACCAAGCACTCCCAAACATGGCCCAGCGGGTCAACATCCTCGCGGCGCTTGAGCAGCAACGTCTCGACCACGCCGCCCGAGCCTGCCTTGCGGCCAATTAGGCGGGCCGGCATCACGCGCGTCTGGTTGATGACGAGCACGTCGCCCGGCTCGATATAGTCGATGACGTCGCGGAAGATGCGGTGCTCAACGGTACCGCCGTGCTCCAGCGGCGTCCCCGCCTCGGAACCTTTGCGATCAACCACCAGCAGGCGGCAGGAGTCACGCGGCTCGGCAGGCGCCTGGGCGATGAGCTCTTCGGGCAGGTTATAGTCAAAATCATCGGTACGCATAGACACGTCGGATTCTCCTTATATAGCTAAAGTCCGCTCTACATCCTAGCAGGCTGACGTCCCAAGTGAACTACTTTTTGGCGGCTTTGCGCTCGTCGCGGATGCGGGCGCGGTCCATGGCCGCCTCGACAGCCGAGAAGCGGCAACCACAGTAGTTCTGCCGATACATGCCAAGCTCGCGCGAACGGCGTGTCGCCTCGGGGTAATACGGGCGAAAATCGCGAATCACCGGGGTGAGCCCATGTGCCGCCGCCAAGCGCTCAAGCACGTCATTGCAGGTATCGAACAGCTGGTACGGCGAGACGGCGAGCGTCGTGCCCACAAACTCAAACCCGCGCTCCTGGGCCACGCGGCACGCCTCGGCCAAGCGCAGGGCATAGCACGCGCGACAGCGACGGGCTCGATCGGCGCCCAGCGGGGCCACGCCGGCCTCCCAGCGCTCACGGTCCTCCCCTGCCTCGATGAGCTCGATGTCGCCATCGGCACACCACCGGCGCAGCTCGTCCAAGCGGCGCTGCCATTCATCGCGCGGTTGAATATTGGGGTTGGTCCAGCAAATCGTGGGCTCAAACCCCTCCTCGCGCAGCAGGCGAACCGGCTCAAGCGAGCATGGTGCACAGCACGCATGCAGCAACAACGACTTCATCGACATCTCCTCACCCAAAAAAGCGCACGCCAAAGGACGTATCCTCGCAGGCGATAATGCGGCGGTCGCGCAAAATGGTCCGCACGTAATACCAGTCGCCTACACAGCCCGACAAATGCAAGCCGGCAGCCAGATAGCACAGCAGCGGATAGCCCGAAAACGCAAACCCCAGGGCAAACGCTGTCGTCACAACAACCGTCGGCGCCAGGCAAATTGCCATATACCGCCGGCGCGAATACACAATCCCCTCGGCGCAGGCATAGATCATCGCCGTCTCGCGATTCGCCCCAAAGGTCACCTTCGCGCCCGCAGGCGCCAGCAGCTTAAAGAACACCGCGTGCACCAGCTCGTGCACGGCGAACGACGCCATTGAGATCGCAGCCAAGCCGACTATCCAGCCCACAACAGCCATCCAGCCGCCCGCGTCAGCCGCATCCAGATCCGCAGGCCCGCCCAGCAGCATAAACACCGGCACCAGGCACACGGCAAACACGCCGACGACGACCATCCCCCACACGAAGCAAGCGTGCAGAAAATCCTCGTCTTCAAACGCATGTATGTTGGAAATCTCATTCATAGCATCTTAGGATAGCGCCCCTGCCACGCACCCGCCCGCATGTGCGATAATGTCGAACGATATGCACGAATTGACCACTGCGTCGCCAGGCCTTGCGCCCGGCCGCGCTCTCACCATATGCGAAGGAGTCCCATGGCATCCAAATACTCCATGAACGACCGTCCCAGCTGGCCTCGCCGCGCCATCGTTACCGCCGGCGAGCCCTACGGCAACAAGGGCCTTCACTTTGGCCACGTTGGCGGCGTCTTTGTCCCTGCCGACTTCTTCGCCCGCTTCCTGCGCGACCGTCTGGGCCGCGAGAACGTCATCTTCACCTCGGGCACCGACTGCTACGGCTCGCCCATCATGGAGAGCTACCGCAAGCTCAAGGAGAACGAAGGCTACGACAAGTCCATCGGCGAGTATGTCGAGTCCAATCACTCCCGCCAGGCCGCGACCCTCAACAACTACAACATCAGCTGCGACATCTACGGCGGCTCGGGCCTTGAGCCGGCGGCGCAGATCCACAACGAGGTTACCGCCGAGATTATCGAGCGCCTGCACGAGCAGGGCACCATCTCCAAGCGCTCCACGCTGCAGTTTTACGACGCCAAGGCCGGCACGTTCCTCAACGGCCGCCAGGTGATCGGCCGCTGCCCCATCCAGGGCTGCAAGTCCGAGAAGGCCTATGCCGACGAGTGCGACCTAGGTCACCAGTTTGAGCCCGAGGAGCTCATCGCGCCCAAGAGCCAGCTCACCGGCGAGGTGCCCGAGCTGCGCCCGGTCGACAACCTCTACTTTGACCTGCCGGCCTACCTTGACTTTATGAAGACCTACACCGCCAAGCTCGCCCAGAACCCGCAGGTTCGCTCCGTGGTCTCCAAGACCATGGAAGAGTGGCTGCTGCCGGCACAGCTCTACATTCAGAACAAGTTCCGCGAGGCCTTCGACGCCGTCGAGGACCAGCTCCCCGAGCACACCGTACTGGAGCCCGAGGGCAACAAGAGCAGCTTTACCGTCACCTTCCCCAGCTGGAAGGAGCGCGATGACGCCCACGCGGTGCTCGCCAACGGCGGCGTGCGCTTCCGCAGCGGCAAGGCGCTCGTGCCCTTCCGCATCACCGGCAACATCGACTGGGGCGTTCCGGTGCCCCAGGTCGACGGCGTTTCCGACGTCACCTGCTGGTGCTGGCCCGAGAGCCTGTGGGCGCCCATCAGCTACACGCGTACCGTACTCGCCCGCGACGCCCGCGCCGCCGGCGTGACCGAGGGTGTCGCCGCCCAGGACGCCGCCCTTATGGGCGAGCCCGCCGCCGATTCCACGCAGGTCCCCGCGCCCACCTACCAGCACAGCTCGCTCGACTGGCGCGACTGGTGGTGCTCAGACGACGCACAGATCTACCAGTTCATTGGCCAGGACAACATCTACTTCTACTGCATCGCGCAGACCGCCATGTGGGAGGCCCTGGGTTGGGACCTCACGCAGAGCACCGTCAGCGCCTGCTACCACCTGCTCTACATGGGCAAAAAGGCAAGCTCGTCCTCGCAGACGCCTCCCCCGCCGGCAGACGACCTGCTCAACCACTACACCTGCGAGCAGATGCGCGCGCATTGGCTGTCGCTCGGCCTGTCCGAGAAGCCGGTGAGCTTTAGCCCCAAGGCATACGACACCCGCGTGACCGGCAAGGACAAGGACGGCAACGAGGTGCGCGCCTGCGACGACAAGCGCGTCATCGATCCTGCCCTTAAGGAGAGCGCCCTTTTGACCGGCGTCTTCAACCGCCTGGCCCGCAGCTGCTTCTACGGCGTCGCCGTCAAGGAGGGCGACGAGAGCCCCTATCGCAACGGTTGCATTCCCGCCGGCGCCGCCTCGGCCGCCGTGGTGGAGGCCGCCCAGCAGGCAGCCCTCGCCTTTGAGCAGGCCATGTACAAGTTCGAGACGCACCGAGCGCTCGCCGTGTGCGACGACTACCTGCGCGCCGCCAACAAGCGCTGGAGCGACGCCTCCAAGGCCGCCAACAAGCTCGAGGGTAATGAGGCAAACGCCGCGATGACGCAGGCCCTCGTCGACGCCTTTACCGAGCTGCGCGTGGCGACCGTCCTGATGCACGGTATTGTGCCGGCCGGCTGCGAGCTCATCTGCGAGTACTTCGACGTCGACCCGGTCGCCTTCTTTAGCTGGGATAACATCTTCGCCTCCACGGATGAGTTTGTGGAGAGCCTGGGCGAGAAGCCCGGCGAGCACCGCGTAAAGCCGCTGCCCCCGCGCTTCGACTTCTTCAGCAAGCACGAGAGCCAGTACTAAAGCACGCTAGTAGCAACGCGCCCGGGAATGATTATTCTGGGACGGGGATTAAAAAATCATTCCCGGGCGCCACAGTACAGTCTTTTTGTGACGGGAGTCATGGAATGATTATTTAATCCCCGTCCCAGAATAATCATTTAGGTGGAAGGAAAGACGGATGTCCAAGCCGCGTCGTCGTAAGCAAAAAAAGCAGGTTAAGCCCGAGCTCAAGCTCAGGCAGTTTGCTGCCACCGAGCTTTCCGACCAGCTTGCCGCCCTTCCCTGCGCCGCCGACCTGCCGCGCTTTATGGTCGACACGGTCGCCGGCGCCTATGCGCCCGCCGATGCCGAGCTCATGATCGAGGGCTTCGGCGCCGCGGCCACACGCCCGGTCACGCTGCGCGCCAACACGCTCAAGGCGACCGCCGAGGACATCGCTGCGGCGCTCGATGCCGCCGGCATCGCCCACAACCCCGTCGCCTGGTACCCAGACGCCTTTATCCTGCCCGAGGCCCAGGTTTCCGACCTATGGGACCTCGACATCTACCGCGACGGCAAGATCTACCTGCAGAGTCTGTCATCCATGATGCCGCCGTTGGTCCTGGGCGCCCAGGCAGGCGAGGACATCCTGGACATGTGCGCAGCCCCTGGCGGCAAGACGACGCAGATCGCCGCCCTCACGCAGGGACAGGCACACCTTACCGCCTGCGAGATGAGCATTCCCCGTGCCGAAAAGCTCGAGGCCAACTTGGGCCGCCAGGGCGCCAAAAACGTGCCCGTTATGCGCATTGACGCACGCGAGCTTGACGAGTTCTTCCGCTTTGACCGTATTCTGCTCGACGCCCCCTGCACCGGCACGGGCACCGTCATCAGCGGCAACGAGAAAAGCCTGCGCGGCCTGACCGAGCAGCTGCTGAGCAAGTGCGCGCGCTCGCAGCGAGCACTTCTGGACCGCGCCATGGGTGCCCTCAAACCGGGCGGCACGCTCGTCTATTCGACTTGTTCGATCTTGCCGCAGGAAAACGAGGACGCCCTGCAAGAAGCCCTCGACAAGCACATGGACTGCGAGCTCATCCCCCTCGACGGCACGCCAAGCGAAAGCGAAGCACGCCGCGCCCAGGAAGCTGGTGAGGAGCCGCGCATCGAGTCCAACGCCCTGACCGAGGCCATTGCCGCGGGTCAGATATCGGCCATCGCCAACGGCCTGCCCGGCACGCTCACCATTCCGCCTAGCCGCGACTTTGAGGGCTTCTACATTGCCCTGATCCGAAAACGCAGCTAGCGCACGGATCCAAAACTCAACAAGCTATCTCCGTGCGCGCTTGCCCTGCTGGTCGCGATGCTGTTTAAGCATCGCGCGCTCCTTGCGTTCGGCCTTTTTGCCCTTAATGGCCGTGACCACAAAGTAGATGACCGCGGCGGCTACGATTGCGGCCACACACAGGCCAATCGAGCCAAACATTGCTGTCAATTCCATACCGCGTCACCTCTCTTTTAAACGGGACTTTCAAGATAGCACCTCGATACCCGCCACCACAGCTCCTTCACGTTCGCCGGCCCTTCGGTCTAACGGATGGCGCGGCGGGGAAAAATCAACTCGTCAAACGATTTAGCATTCGCTATTCCGGCTGCATAGCGCCGGCCGTCATCACATAGAATCGAGCCTCCATGGATACCCTCAACGATCTAAATGAGCGCGTCGACGCCTTCGTCGGCACCAGCTCCTTCGACACGCCTGCCGCGGCAAACGACCAAGCTCCCATCGATGTGCCCGCCGAGGTTCACGAGGGCATCGTCGCCTCGGTCGATTTCTCCGAGGTCGAGCTCGCAGACGAGTTCACCGAGCCCCAGGTAGCCGTGACCCCCAACGGACTGCTCCCCATGGAGCCCCTGCCCATCGACGGGCGTTTGCGCAAGGCGGCCCTCCGCATGCCCGACGAGATCGAGGAGGCCAGCGGCTTTACGCTCTTCGGACGTCGTATCAAATCGCTCATCTACACCACCGACGTGGCCGTCATCCGCAACTCCAACGCCGATGCCGTCTTTGCCGTTTACCCCTTCACGCCGCAGCCGGCCATTACGCAGGCGCTGTTGACCGTCGCCGAGTGCCCGGTCTTTGTAGGCGTGGGCGGCGGAACTACGACCGGTAAGCGCTCCGTGCAGATGGCAGCCGTCTCCGAGATGCAGGGCGCGGCGGGCTGCGTGGTCAACTCCCCCGCTACTGCCGAGATGGTCGAGCACATCACCAACATCGCCGACATCCCCGTCATCGCCACGGTCGTACGTTGCGACGACGATGCGCATGCCAAAGTGCGCGCCGGAGCCAAGATTCTCAACATCGCCGCCGGCAAAAACACGCCCCAGGTCCTGCGTGAACTGCGCGAGCACTATCCCAACCTGCCGCTCATCGCGCCGGGCGGCAAGACGCCCGAGAGCATCCGTGAGACCATCGCCGCCGGCGCCAACGCCATCATCTGGACACCGCCTTCGGCCCAGCAGCTACAGACCGACATGATGCAGCGTTATCGCAAGATGAAGGAAGACGCCACACCTGTCATCTCGCGCGACGATGTGCCCATTATCGACCAGGTCGCCGCCGCCGAGGTCAGCCAGGTCGAGAACATGAATCCCGATGTGCCAATTCCCGACGAAGTCATCGAGCGCGTCGCTTCGATCCACGAGCGCGTCGAGGAGCATCGCGCCAACCGCGGCCTCAAGCCGTCACTGCACGGCTTCTTCTTCCGCGGAAAGAAACGCTAGCCGCAACAGCAAGGCCCGCCCCACAAACGTGAGGCGGGCCGTTTTCGTTTGAGCAATCACGCAGCGACGTGATGAGCCAAGTTAATCCACGCGCTTGTCGCCCATAAAGAAGAGCGCCACCGTACCAGGTCCGGTATGCGAGCCAATCAGAGTACCGATGTCATTGATCTCAATCTTGCCTTTAAGCTGCAGAACCTGTTCCTCAATCAGCGCCGCAACTGCCTCGGCATCCTCGCGGCACGCCGAGTGCGACATGATGCACTTACCCGAATAATCCGCACCGTCCTGCACGTGTGCCATCATGGTCTTGGCCATCTCGGAAATCGCGCGCTTCTTAGTGCGAATCTTCTCACGTGGCGACAGCTTGCCGTCGCAATCGACCGTCATAAGCGGGCAAATCTTAAGCGCCGTGCCGATGATCGCACTCGCAGCCGAAATGCGACCGCCTCGTAGATAGCTCGACAGATCGGTCGAGAAGAACCAGTGGTGCAGGTTGAGTTTGTGCTCCTCGATCCAGGCAGCCGTCTCGTCGAGTGAAGCCCCGCTATCGCGCACGTCGGCGGCATATTCCAGCAACAGGCCAAAGCCCGAAGACGCCGCCAGCGAATCGATGACGCGCACCTTGCCGCCCTGGGGATAGCGATCCGCGAGCATCTGCGCCGCAACGCAGGCCGATCCATACGTGCCCGAAATACCCGACGACAACGCCAGGTGCAGCACGTCTTTACCCTCGGCAACAAACGGCTCCCAAAACTCCTTGTACTCACCCACGCTCACCTGAGACGTCTTGGGCATGGCGCCCGCGGCAATCTGGGCAAAAAACTTGTCCGGCGTAATCGACTGATACAGATCGTCCGTATGGACAACATCGTCGATCTCGTAATGAAAACACACGACAGGGATATTGCGCGACGCAAAGAACTCACGGGTTCGGTCGGCGGCGGATTCACAGGTCAGGACAAAATCACTCATATGAGGCTCCTTACTCATTGCTGCGCAAATTATCGCACAGTGAGCCTACATACGGTACATATGTCCACTATTTACCAAATCGAACCAAAAATAGCGAACATCTTTACCACCATCGTCTCCACCGGCCCCACGCATAAATATCTGAGAAAACACCTTCTGTCGTCTCCACTCAACCGCCATATCCACCTCAACTAAATCGATTTACCAAACCGTTCAGCCGACAATTCAGCCGCCGGCGCAAAATCGAAACAAAAGCGGCGCATACTGATAAACGTTTGACGCTGTTTATCAGTTTTACCAGCCCCATCGGAAGGTGTTTCATGGTCGCATTCGATCGCAACCCGCAAGACTTCAAGTATCTGCGCCTGCTGTCGAGACAGTTCCCCACCGAACAATCCGCGTTTACCGAAATTATCAACCTCTCGGCCATCCTCAACCTACCCAAGGGCACCGAGCATTTTATGAGCGACGTGCATGGCGAGTACGAAGCCTTTATGCACATCCTCAACAACTGCTCGGGCGTCGTGCGCGAGCATGTCGACGAAATTTTTGGCGACACGCTCTCCTTTGACGAAAAGGGCGAGCTGTGCACGCTCATCTACTACCCGCGCGAGAAGATCGACCTGGTCCGCAGCCAGCGCGAGGACTCGCCAACTTGGTACAAGACGATGCTTGACCAGCTCATCATGGTCGCTCGCTCGCTTTCAAGCCGCTACACGCGCTCCAAGGTGCGTAAGGCCATCCCGCGCGATTACGCCTATATCATCGACGAGTTGTTGCACACGCACCCGGACGAGAACAACTATCGCGTGCGCTATCACGAGCGCATCGTGGAGTCCATCCTGGAGACCGCAAGCGCCGACGACTTTATCGAGTCGCTCGCCTCGCTTATCAAGCGCCTGGCCGTCGACCACCTGCACCTGGTGGGCGACATCTTCGACCGCGGCGGCGGCGCGGCCAAGATTATGGACCGCCTGCTCACCTACCATTCACTCGACATCCAGTGGGGCAACCACGACCTGCTGTGGATGGGCGCTGCGGCCGGTGAACCTGCCTGCATCGCCACGGTGCTGCGCAACAACCTACGCTACGACAACTACGAGATCCTCGAGAACGACTACGGCATCTCGCTGCGTGAACTTGTCGCCTTTGCTGATGCCACCTACACCGCCGGTGAGTCCATCACCCCGCTGATCAAGGCCATCAACGTTCTGCTCTTTAAGCTCGAGGGTCAGATTATCCAGCGCCACCCCGAGTTCGATATGACCGACCGCCTGCTACTCGACAAGATCGACCACGACACCGGCACGGTCACGCTCGCCGACGGCAGCGTGTGGCCGCTCACGACCAACGACTTCCCCACCGTCGACCCGACGGACCCCTATACGCTCACGTCTCAGGAGCAGCACATCATCGACAAGCTCGTGTCCGAGTTTGTCACCGCCGATCACCTGCATCGCCATATCGATTTCCTCTATTCCCACGGCTCGATGTACAAGGTCGCCAACGGCAACCTGCTGTTCCACGGCTGCGTGCCGCTCAACGAAGACGGCACCTTTAGCAGCATGAACTGCCTGGGCACCTGGCACGCTGGCCGCGATTATCTTGATTTTTGCGACCACATCGCCCGCCGCGCCTGGCGCATGGGCGACCGCGACGCTCTCGACTGGATGTGGTACCTGTGGATTGGCTTTAACTCACCCGCCAGCGGACGCCTGGTGCGTACCTTTGAGCGCGCCTATATCGCCGATAAGAGCACCTGGGTCGAGCCGATGGACCCGTACTTTACACTTACCAAGTCGCCCTCGGTCTGCGACGACATCATGCGCGAGTTTGGCGTCGCGCCCATGGCATGTTCACCGACCGGTCACATCATCAACGGCCACACACCCGTCAAGACCACCAAGGGCGAGCAGCCCATCCGCGCCGAGGGCAAGCTGCTGGTTATCGATGGCGGCTTCTGCCGCGCTTACCATCCCAAGACGGGTATCGCCGGCTATACGCTCATCTCGAGCTCGCGCGGCTGCCGCCTCAAGTCGCACCGGGCCTTTACGACGGTTGCCGAGGCACTCACGCGCAACGTGGACATCGAAAGCGAGACCAACCGTTTTGACCAAGCAGACCGTCGCCGCATGGTGAGCGACACCGATACTGGCGCCAAGATCCGCAGCCAGATCCAGGACCTGCGCCAGTTGCTCGATGCATATAGAAACGGTGCTATCGAGGAGCGCGCCTAGCACCACCCCCGGGGATTGGCTAAACTTGCTAAGTTTGTCATCCCCGCGGCGCTTCGGCGCCAGCTTAAGGCAGGTACCATGCAAAAGCTCCTTGCGCAGATCATGAAATTTGGCGTCGTCGGTGTCATTGCCACGGTTATCGACTTTGGCATTATGAATCTGCTCCACTACGGTCTGGGCCTCAACATCCTAATCGCCAACACCAGCGGCTTTATCATCTCACTCATCTTTAACTACCTCGCAAGCATGAAGTACGTGTTTGCGCACAAGGAAGGCATGAGCCGCCGCCGCGAGTTCATCATCTTTGTCGTGCTGTCCGTGATCGGTTTGGTGCTCAACGACGGTATCGTGCTGACACTCAACGCCGGTCTGGGGCTCGAGGCCAATATCGCCAAGATCTGCGCCACCGCGCTTGTCATGGTCTACAACTTTGTGACCCGAAAGATCTTCCTGGAGGGTGACGAGACCAAGTAACTCGCAACCTTACAGCCTTACGATGCCCACGGACAATGCGTGCTCAGTACAGTATCGCCCGTGGGCATCGTTCGTTTACGGGCAAATTTTCAACGTTTGCGGATTAGCTCTTGAAAATTTGGCGAGTTCGTATAGTTCTTGGCAAAGACCTTACGTTTCCCTTGCAAAAGCTCTAAAGTATCCTCTGCTCGATTCATCAACGCATTGGATGTGATTACGTGCGCAAGGCACTGGCACAACCTCATACCAAGCAATTCCTCAAGTTCGCCGTCGTGGGTCTTATCTCCTTTGGCATCGACTGGGGCATGCTCATTGCGCTCGTCGAGCTGTTTCACCTTGACTTTTTGATGAGCACCACGGTTTCGTTTATCACATCCGTCGTGGTCAACTACTGGCTCAGCATGAAGTACGTGTTCGACCACCGCGAAGGCATGAGCCGCAAGCGCGAGTTCACGATCTTCACCATCCTGTCGGTGATCGGCCTGGGCCTCAACGACCTGTACATGTTTGTGGGCGTCACGTTTTTGAGCATCGGCTACCAGGCCATGAAGGCCATCGCAACGTTCCTCGTCACCTGGTACAACTACTTCAGCCGCCGCTTCTTCCTCGAGGGTGCACGGTCGTAGTCGATTCACTATTTGCTTGAATGTATAACCGGTTGGAATTCCCGTTCCAACCGGTTTTTTGTTTGCCGAGAGACCCGGCGACCCAGTCCAATTCGCGTTAAAAACGGGCGGCCCGGATGTTTGTCCGAACCGCCCGTCTGACGCACTATGTCGAGGCCTCTAGCCTGTAACGTAATACCAGACTACGTTGTCACCGTTTGAGAGAACGTAGTTGCTGCAGGCCGTCATGGGCGTTGTGCCGTTGACGGAGTACATCCAGCCGCTCGTGCCGCCGTGCTGTTTCTCGGCCAAACCACCAATCGCGGAAACATACGTGCCGTACGACGAGCCGTGTGCGTTGACAGAAAGGCCCAGCGCGCACAGGGCATCGTAAACGGTAGCGCCTTCGTTAAAGGTAAAGGTGCCACCAGAGGACACAGGATTGCCCACAGCGCTCGATGTGACCGAAACCGTCACCGTAACGTAGCTAGGCTGCTGCGAGCTGCCCTGGTCGCCAGTAGAGGCGTTGCCGTTATCGGGGGCAGAAGATGCCCCGCTGGATGAGGAGGAGGCGCCAGGCGTAGAGCCGGCCCCGCCAGAAGAAGTCGAGTTCTGAGAAGTCGACTGATTGCCGTCGGCCTTTTTATTGCTGTTCTTCTCTCCAGACTTCTTGCCATCCTTGTCTTCGGACTTTTTGCTATCCGAGCCCTTGTTTGATTCCTTGTCCGAAGACTCGGACTCCTTCTTAGAGTCAGATTTATCCGAACCCTTAGACTCGTCGTTCGCACCATCCGAAGATTTGGAATCCTTGGAGCCAGCTTTACCCGAAGCGACGGTCGAGTCAGACCCCTTGGCGTCCTTCGCGACGACGCTCTCCCCCGTCACGGTCTGAACGATCCAGTCAATGGACCAGGCGCCGCTCTCGGAAGGATGGACGAAGCCCAGCGATATGACAATTAGCGCAACGCACGCGGCGGTCAGGACGCCAGTAAGCGCCTTCCGTCGAGGGGCGGACGCCGCCGAAGCGGCGCCCTGTTGCTTTGCATCGTCGAACTGGATAAACGAGGAATCTGGTTGCTTGGGGTCAGCGTCCTTGGATTTATTGGACACAGCCCTCACCTACCGACGTTTGGTGAACACGAACACGCCGACGATGGCGAGTCCGATGACGCCGGCGGCAACGCCAACAATGGCGAGCGGATTGGTGCCAGTCTCCTGCTCGGAAGCACCAGAGGGCTTCTTAGCAGTGGTCGTGGAAGCAGCACCCGTATCGGACTTGGAATCGGACTTCTTGTCGGACTTGCTGTCCTTCTTGTCAGACTTGTTGTCAGACTTCTTGTCGGACTTCTTGTCGGACTTGTTGTCCTTGGTCTCGGTCTTGGTCGACACCGTCGTCTTGGTCACCGGCTTCTTGCCCGGGGCAATAGCGCCGCCCTTCGAGCCGGAGCCAGAACCCGCGCCAGCGCCAGTGCCGGAATCAGTACCGGTACTAGAACCGCCGCCGCCATTCGAACCAACGCCACCGTTGCCACCATTAGTGCCAGAACCGCCATTACCGCCAGGGTTAACGGCATTCTTGGTCCACTTGGCATACAACGTCAGGTCGGCCGTCACCGGCGTGCTAAAGTCATACGCCTGCGCGCAAGCCTCATCGGTGAACCAACCGCCGAAAGTGTAGCCATCGCGCGTCGGATCGGCCGGCTTGACCAGCTTGCCATCGGCCGTAGCAACAAACTTAGTGTCGCAAGCAGACCCGCCATTGGAATTAAAGGCAACCGTCCAAGACTCAACGGCCCCCAGCTTGAACAGCGTGCCCGAGTCATTGATGTAGTACAGGTTGCCAGATGCATCGGCAATGACCGGGGAGTCGCAGTGCTGGTAATGGCCAGCCGCATCATAAATCTGCGTCGCCTCTGCATCGCCGAGCGTATAGCGATACACGCCACCACCAGCAGAGTAGTTGACGTAATCCTTGCTATCCGCGCTGTTAACGGTGAAGTACACATAGGTCTTGCCGCCCTGAACACTCACCAACGGAGTAGCAGCGATACCGTTAAATCCGGCCGGAAGTTCTTTACCGTCAGCAGCGGTGACCATCGTGGTCTTACCGGTCTTCAGATTATAGAGAGCCAGAGCAGAGCCAGTAGCCGTCTGTCCGCCGACAATCAAGTTTTCGCCAGCCACCGCCGGGGCGCTCATGTTATTCGTAAGACCCAGGTCGACCGTCTTCTGCTCGCTCAGTACGCCCTTCGCCGAAAGCGAAATCACATGGAGCTTTCCATCGTGCGTCATCTGATAGAAGGTCGAACCATTGGACGGATCGGCAACACAGTCGGCGTTCGCGAGAGCGCCGAGCTTCATGGTCGAAACGACATCGCCCGTCGTCTTATCAATGCACTTAAGCGTGCCCGCGCTCGTAGGAACAATGGTGTACTTATCCGTCAGCGCAGCGCCAGTCCAATAATAGCCCTCGGAAGCGTCAATGTTCTGCCAAGAGACTTCGCCCGTGGCAATCTTGATACGCTTAAGGGAGCCGTTGCCGTAGGTCGCGTTGTAGTTCTCATCATACGAAATATCGACCGAGCCTACATAGACGTACTCGCCGTCCGAAACGACGGTGCAGGAGCTCTGCGTCAAGTCCGTCAAACCAGGCGTCAGCCACTTGCAGATCAGCTTGTCTGCAGTAATCGCCTGGACCGCACCGCCATTGAGCGGAACAATGATAAGGCCATTGGTATAGATCGGACGAGAGGTATAGCTCACCTTGGAGGCAAGCGGCGCAGAGGCAACCTTTTTGCCCGTGGACGAATCGATCTTAATGAGCTCGTTCTCGGTCGCGATGTACACAAAACCGTTAGCGATGACAGGTTCGCTGCAGTTGGCATACTGCTGGCCAGACTCGGCCTTCCAATCGAAGGCCCACTTGAGACCGGCGGCCTGCGCAGGCGTCTTGGCATCCGTTACGGTCGAACCGTTGCCACTGTTGCCGTAGCCGGCCCACTCGGCATCCCAATCAGGAGTCGTCGCGCTCGGGTCCACGACAATCTTGTCGGGATCGGGCATGGCCGAATCGTCGGTGGTATAGGCAAGCGTAACCTTATCGCCGCTCTTGAGCGTAATCTGATTGGCGCAGAGTAAGGAGGGCTCTCCATTGATATACAGGTGCCAATATTTATTGGTCGCACCATCATAGCCGTACGCCTTGTCTTCGAACGGCGAGTTGATGGAATTGAGGAACCAGTACTCACCACTCTGGGAACCGTTGTACGTAACGCCCTTGGCCTTCAGAAATGCCTCAATAAGGTTCTGGGCCGTGGAGCCTTCGGGCAAAGAAACATTGCTTGCCGAGCCCCAGCGAGTATTGTTGCCGTTGACATCGGGACCGATAACATCGACAGAACCAAGAACCTGGCCAGGAAGGGCATCGCTGTCGCCAGCATACATAAAGGTGACGGCGTCACCCTCTTGGAGCTCGTAGGCACCAGCGCCAACGTTCTTGAACTTGCCATTTACGTAGAAGCGCCAATAGCTATTGGTTGCAGCATCCCAGACATAGGGCTTACCGTCGACGTCGAACGGCGAATAAATGCCGCTGAGGTACCAGCCCCAAGACTCTTCACTAGCAACGAGCTCAAGACCGGTCTGCTCAAGGAGATCCTTGGCAGTAGAGCCCGCCTTGAGGCTCGTCTGGCCCGTCGAGGCCCACACCTGCTGCTTGCCGTCCTTGTCCTTACCGAGGACCTGAACGGAAGCATGGACGGAATCAGAGGGCAACTGGTCGCCCCAGCCACCGTAGAACCACGTAACGGTATCGCCAGCATGAATGGTGACATTGTCTGCCGTGTAGTCGCTCGACTTGCCGTTGATGAACAGCTGCCAATAGGTCGAATAATCGAGCGGCGTACCCAGCTCAACGCCGTTGTACTTAAGGCTCAGAATGAAGGAGCCCGCAGCAACGGCGTCAATATCATTCGCCTCGAGCGCGACCTTCGTAAGGTCAAGCGCGCTCGAACCGGACGTCACCACATACTGCGCGTTATCGACCCAAGTCTGGGTCTTGCCCTGGGCATCGCGACCAATGACGGTCACATTTGCGGCAACCTGGTCCTTAACGACAGGGGACGCGCTACCAGCCGTATAGGCAAACTCAATCTTCTGCCCCTGGGTGAGCTTGACGCTGCTCGCGCCAACCGAGGAAGACGCGCCGTCGACGAACAGCTGCCAGAAGGCATAAGTCGTCGGATCGTAGGCAAGCGTGCGGCCATCGCTCGGGGATGTGATGCTTTTGAGGTAGAAACCGTATGCCGTGTTCGAATCGTAATCCGCCTTGAAGCCCGTCTTCTGCTGCAGCTTAATGAAGGCATCCGCAGCCGTCGCGCCCTCGTCGAGCTTGAGCTGCGTAGGTGCCACCCAGGTCTGAGCCTTGCCGTCGGCATCGGTGCCGATAATCGAGAACGAGACCTCGACTTGCTTTTTGGCGACATCGCCGGTTTCTGTCGGATTCTCTGTCTGGACGACAGCCGCTGTGGCAGATCCTGCTTGGCCAGCGGATGCCGTCGAAGACTGCTCGCTCGTGGCAGGGCTCTCCCCCGTCGCCGAGCCTTCGTCGCCAGTTGCCGCCTCTGTTGTGGCGGCACTAGCTGCAGGCGCGCTCCCGGAATCCGAAACCTCGGCCTTGCCCCGGTCGGCAGTACCGTCCGCGGCCCCCGCGCCCTCACTCGGCGTCGTAGCCTGAGCCACAGCCTCGGCAATGCCCTCGGCGCCCTCGGCCCACAGCTGAGCCGGCGTGGTGCCAAAAGCCATCGCGAAGGCCAGGAATGCCACCAGGCCGCGCTTGGCTACACCGCGTGCAATCGCGCCACGGCGATGCAACGAGGCGCGCTCGCGCTCGTCCTCAAACATATCCATTTGTCCCCCATCGTCTGTACTTGGAGCGTTGCCTTGAGGCTGCCCCACGTCATCGCGCATGTTGCGCTCGAGTTCCCCCATCGGGGTCCCCCTTCCCTCCAGAGCCCTATGCACACCGGCGGCATACGCCGCAGCCGCATGCAAGATGGGAGGCGATCCGACTTAACCTTAACGGCTCAGGCGCGCCGTCCGATCTGCGACGCGAACATCCCGAGCCAAGAGGAATTACGGTTACTGGTACAGCCGGGGACTTGCACCCCGATTCTCCCAAACGCGCAGGGAAACCGCGCATTCGTGCGTCTCCGCACCACCATCTAGGCCATCGATTATTACCGTCAGTAGAGTATCACGCAAAAGGGCCTCGCACGCAGGCGAAGCCCAAGGTAAAAGCTATTGTTTGCGATAGGAAAATGCGGTGGCGGTCGCAGCCTCTAGTGCTTGCCGCCGTGGCTGTTGAGCCAGATATTGCGGCCCAGCATAAGCGCCAGCACCAGCGCGCTCACGTAGCCCATAAAGCCAATGACCGGGATGCCAAACACAACCGGTTCGATGCGCGCGTAGTACACCACCGACGACCCGATAAACAGACCGGCAATCACAATTGCCATCGACATGCGGTCGATAATTCCACCCAGCTGTCGCAGCGCCTTATCGCTGCTCATGATCTGCGTGTTCACCTTAAGCTGGCCGCGCGTGAGCATGCGCGACGCCAAGCCCAGATACTCGGCCGCCTCTAGCGAGCCTTTTGCCGCGCGATAGCTGCTCGCGGCAAAATCGCGCCCCATTTCGCGGACGCGCGCATAGGTGCTCTTCTCGTTTTTGATGTGCGTCTGGATGATCTGGATCATGTTGACGTTGGGCATGTACTCGGTCAGCAGGCCCTCGAGCGTCACCATGCCGCGCGCGAACATCGTCACCACGCTCGGCAGCTCAACATCGTTTTTGCGCGCCAGGTTTAGCAGCGAGGTCAAAAACTCGCCGATATCCAGGTCTTTAAGGTCGAGGCCCGCAAAGTCGGCGACGATAAAGTCCAAGTCGGACAAAAAGGCCGAATGGTCGAGCTCGGCCGAGTCGCCGCGCGTCACGGCAAAGCGCATAAGCGAATCCTTGAGCTTGGGCACGTCGCCCTCAGCCACGGCGAAAATCATGTCCTTAACGATACCGCGGTCGTGGCTCGACATGCGCCCGACCATGCCCAGGTCGATAAAGTAGACGATGCCGTCCTTGAGAATGATGTTTCCCGCATGCGGGTCGGCATGGAAAAAGCCGTCATCGAGCACCTGCGTCGAATAGTCCTCGACAATCGCCGAGCCGATCTTTTCCAGGTCATAGCCCTCGGCCACCAGGCGCTCGGGATCGGCAATCGAGATGCCGTCGACGTAATCCATGACCACGACGTGCTCGGTGCACAGATCCAAGTAGGATTTGGGACACGACACGCCATGCACGCTTTTGTGGAACTCATAGAAATCGTTGAGGTTTTTGGCCTCGGCCAAAAAGTTGGTCTCCTCGCGAAACGAGGCCCACAGTTCCTCGACGACGGCGTGTAAGTCAACAAACTGGTCGGTGTTTACGAACTTGGAAACGATGCGCACCACCGAGCGAATGATATCGATGTCCTGCGCCATGACCTGTTGCGCGCCGGGGCGCTGCACCTTAACGGCCACGTCCTCGCCGGTCACCAGGCGGGCACGGTGAACTTGCGCGAGCGACGCGCTTCCGAGCGGATTGGGGTCAATCGCGTCGAACATCTGCCCCAGGCGCTGGCCGTACTCCTCTTCCAGACAGCGGAGCACTACCTCATACGGCACCGGCTCTACGTCGGAGCGCAGACGACGCAGCTCGTCGCAAAAGCGTTGCGGCAGAATCTCGGACCGGTTGGCCAGAATCTGCCCCATCTTGACGAACATGGGGCCGAGCTCCTCGAGCAGGCGGCGCAAGCGAACCGGCGTGAGGTTATCCCACACACGGTACTTTTTGACCAAGCGAACAATCTGCCCGATGCGTTCGCGGCGACCCGCCGGCGTGAGCTGGTATTCCTCGTCCGGCGCCATCGCGTCGGGCTCTTCGGGCACCATATCGACAGCGCGCGGCTTTTTGCGAGCGCCCGAGACGGCGGCATCGACCTCATCGACAACCGCCGCCTCGTCACCCAAAGGATCTAGATTGTTGTAATCGGTGGTGGAATCTGCCATCTGCGCTGCTACTCGGCCTCTTCGGTATCCTTCGCATCGTCGGGCTCAACGGACTCGACGGGCACCGAGGTCACGTTGTCCTCGACCGAATCGACGATGTCGCGCACATGGGCCAGGAAGGCAGTGCGCTCGGGAGCGGTCATGACGCGGACGCGGGCAAGGATAAGCTCGTCAAGCACGCGCTGGGCCGCGGTCTCGCCCTGCATGCCCAGACGCTCGGTCAGGTCGGAGATGGTGCCACCGGCCTGCTCGAACATATCGGACACGCTGCGGGCGATATCGGGGGTGGCGGTGTCCTTGCGGACCTGCTCGCCCTTGGTGTTAAGGTCGTCGAGGACCTTCTTGCCGCCTTCGACAGCAACGGCGGCAGCGCCAAAGCCAACGTTGATGGCGCCGTTAACAAGCTGATCGAGTTTCATAACCATGGTTGTCTCCAATCATAAACAACTGCATTGGCGTTCTTGTACCCAAGATCGAGTGAAAGCGACAAAGCGTTTTAGCGCTATTCGATCGACGGGAAATCCCTACCTCACGTTGTCGTTCATCGCGAAAGAGTTCTTCATGGCGCAGCTCGTGGTGTAGAGCACCTTGCCCAATAGAGCATCGGTCTCCACACGAACACGCTCGGCAAAGGCCTCATTGGCGCGTGCAAGCTCGGCAGGCACCTCGGCCTCAGGCAGAGCGGCTACGGTAGCATCGACGTCATGGATCTGCTTGTGGCCCATGCCACCGACCTTCTCCTGGTAGTCCTCCACAGCGCGGCCGCACTCATGGAAACGGACGTCAGCCAGGGCGCCGATCAGGCGGTTGGCCCAGTAGAAGTTTTCGGACGTCACGCGAGCCTGCGTGTCGGCATAGTACTCGGGCATGGTCTCGACGTTGGCGTACAGCGGAACCA
Source organism: uncultured Collinsella sp. (assembly GCA_905199225.1). GTDB lineage: Bacteria > Actinomycetota > Coriobacteriia > Coriobacteriales > Coriobacteriaceae > Collinsella. Next base: position 19,833 of record CAJKFS010000009.1, read on the forward strand.
GCGCGTTAAACGAGTTGGAGCCAAAGGCCATCCACTGCACGGCGCGATAGGCCGGCTGCGCATAGGGACGCAGCTGCAACACGGCGAGCTGGCTGTTGCGGTTGATGCCGATGGGGCGATAGGCGCCGCGCGTGGCGGGCGTGCCCTTGCTGCCGTAGCAGTCGTACTCCGTGCCCTGGTAGTGGCTCGAAAGCACGTACTTGATGTCCTCGATGGTCACCTTGCGCTCGGGCACGCGGCTCCAGGGGATATCGTCGCTCTCGGGCGTGTAGTCGGCGTCGGGGCCATCCCACACGTCGCTGGGGTTGAGGCAGCGCTGCATGTACCAGGCGCGCGGCGTGTTGTAGACATGGTCGCTGTCGCTGTGCGAGCCAAAGGCCTCGCGCGGGTTAAAGACGGCAGCCGGGCCGTCGCTCTCGACGCCCAGCGTCAGGTCCAGATGCCACTCGGCCATCCAGGTGCGCAGGTCGGCGGAGCACATATGGTCGGCCTGGGCGCCCTCGGCGTCATCCAGGTCAAAGCTGTCGATGCCCAGCTGGTTGGGCATGGTCACATAGGCGTCGTCAGGCACGCGCTTGGCGATCCAGTGGTGACCGCCGATGGTCTCGAGCCACCAGATCTCGTCCACGTCGCTAAAGGCGATGCCGTTGTTCTCGTAAGTGCCGTAGCGCTCGAGCAGGTCGCCCAAGATACGCACGCCGTCGCGGGCGGACTTGGCATACGGCAGTACCAGGGTCACCATGTCCTCCTCGCCCAGGCCACCGGGCTGCGCCGGCACATAGCCGTCCTCACCCTCGTTGCCCTTGGCGGGCACGTAGTCCACGAGCGGATCGGCGCCGCGGACGCGCTCGTTGGTGGTAAGCGTCTCGGTTGCGGACATGCCCACATTGAGCTCGTTGAAACCGGCCTCGGCCCAGATACCGTGGCCCGGGACAACATCGGGGACGCTCGTATAGCGCATGGGGTTATCGGGCAGCTCAACGGTCAGGTGGCTCAGGACGCTCGTGTAGACACGCGGCTGCTCGTCGGGATGCACTACGCGCATGCGCTTGGGCTCAAATACCCCGTTGGACGAGTCCTCGTTACGCGCGACCAGGGTCGACCCGTCGTAGCTTGCGTTTTTACCGACCAGAATCGTTGTGCACGGCATGCGCATCCTCCTTGAGCGAAGAAATCAAACGGCAACAGTGTATCGCTTCGGCGCAGAAAGGGCGAAACCACGGCCTCGGCAGCCCCCGTGGTCAAAAAATGCCAAATATGAGTACTGTCACAAATTTAGTGGCAGCAAATTGCACTGTTCCGGGCGCCGGGAATCCTCACCTGTCCAAAAACTGAGTCTAGTAATTCCCCATACGTCCAATAAAATTGGCTCTTTAACGATATTACTTATCGCTAAAGAGCCAAAATGATCTCAAACATATGTGACTAACTTGGCAACAGTACTCATATTTGGCATTTTTTGACCACGGGGTATCTAACCAACCCCCTAAACAGCCTCCAAACGCCTATTTTACCGCGCGCTCAGCCGCCTCGATCACGTGCTTGGCGAGAATTGCTGTCGTCACGGCGCCCACGCCACCCGGCACGGGGGTGATTGCGCCAACAACCGGCTCCGCGGCATCAAAATCGACGTCGCCGACCAGCTTGCCAGCGGCTTCGTCCCAATTAATGCCAACATCGATAATCGCCTGGTCCTCGCGGACCGCATCTGCGCCAATCGTGCGCGCGCGTCCAACGGCGGCAACCACAATATCAGCCGCACGGCACTCGGCAGCAAGGTCGCGCGTATGCGTATGGCACGTCGTCACGGTCGCATTGCGCGCCGTAAGCATGGCAGCAACAGGACGCCCGATCACCAGCGAGCGCCCGACCACAGCAACCTTAGCTCCATCCAGCTCAACGCCATAATGATCCAGCAAAGCAAGCACGGCTTCGGCTGTGCAGGGGGCAAAACCCTCACCGCGCCCCGAAAGCGTGGTGAGCAGCGAAGCCGGCGTCATGGAGTCAACGTCCTTGGCGGGATCGAGCGCTGCGGCGACGGCGTTCTCGTCAAGGCCGGCGGGCAGCGGGCGGAACATCAGACAGCCATGGACAGCCGAATCGGTATTGATGTCCTCGATGGCCGTCAACAGCTCGTCCTGCGAAACATCGGCGGGAAGCAAAATGCGACGAACCTCAATCCCCACTTTTTCACAGCGCTTGAGCGCACCGCGCTCGTAGGATAGGTCGTCCTCGCGCTCGCCCACGCGAACGATGGCGAGCGTCGGCACAACGCCGCGCTCACGCAAAGCGGCACAGCGAACAGCAAGTTCCTCGGTCAGCGCGCGAGCAACAGGAGCACCCTTCAGTAGCTCAGCCATGGCTATCCTCTCTTCCTTGCAGCGTCGGCGGCGCGGCGCGCCAGCGCATCGGCGCGCGGCAACCATGTGTCGAGCAGCTCATCGCACGCCGCCTCGAGTTCCTCGGCGCGCGCCCGGTCTTTCATAGATGTGGTGTTGGCAAAGAGCGTCAGGCTCGCGCCCTGCATGGCAGCGCGGCAGAATACGGCACCGCACGCCACGTCGGACAGCAACTGGCGCGAGCCTTTGTCTGCCATGTCCTCGAGCAGCGCCAGCGCGCGCCCGCAGGCATCCATGATCCGATACGGCGGCATGGCCGCCACGTGCAACGCGTCCTGAATCGCAGCCGGTCGAGCCGGGTCCTCGCGCGGAATACCGTATGCCGCAGACACCTGGCCGTACGCACGCACATCCTCGGCAACCAGGCCCACTAGTTCCTGCGCCAACTCGTCTGCCTGGGCAAACGCACGCGTCAGGTCATCCGCACGATCAGCAAGCGCGGGATTGGTCGCACCGTAGCGGGCAACCATTCCGCACAGCGAGGCGCCCAGCGCGCCCACAAAAGCGCTCGCGCTGCCACCACCGGGAACTGGCTCGCGCGCGGCCAGCGCCTCGGCAAAACCGCGACAGGTTTTATCCATCATCTCTTGGCTCATACGCACACGCACCTTCAAGTCATATATATCGGTCGGGCGGCCGACGTCGGCCGACCGCATCGATCACGTAATGGTGCTAAGTCTAGCCCATAAGTACGCGAGCGTCAGCGCACCTGGCCATCGCGGATTTCTATGGCACACGATAGGCCATGTCAACGCAAACATGGGACACATGGCCCACCTTTCGAGACTCCCGAGCAGCACAAGCTGGGGCATATCTATAAGTAAGGAACCCGTTGGGGAACGGCCGCGCAACGGCCACAAGCGATGAACGGAGGCATAAGTCGCACAGTACACAGAGACATCCGCCGCCAGCGCAATCAGTACCCCAACAGCATGCGGCGCCGTGATGTCATCAGCAGACAAGGAGGACGCCACCATGATGAAAAAGACCCTATCAATCCTTTCCCTTTGCATCGCCCTCTTTGCCGCGCTCGCCCTTGTGGGCTGCGGCGGGAGCGCATCGGGCGGCGGCAGCGCCCCCAAGAGCGAGAGCAAGGAAAAGGCCCCCGTCGCCAAGAAGACCGACTACATCTGGTTTAAGGTCGAGATGCCCGAGGGCGTCGGCGTAAGCGACTCTGCCGGCAAGAATGCCGACAGGGTCCAGCTCACCTTCCCCGAAGACGAGAACGCCTCGGCCGATCGCTTTATCCCCGTTTGGAAAAAAGCGCTGACGGCCGAGGAATCCCACGCCGACCAGGCGGAAAAGAAGGGGGATACGTTCCAGTGGAAAGATGGCGGGTCCGTCGAGTATAACGGCAGGACGTGGCTCGTCGGAACATACGAGGACAACAGCGGCATCTCAACCATGCTTTTTACCGATGTTGAGCCGGGAAGCGTCTACGTCCTCATCTCGAACTTCGACCAGCACAAGAAAGAAGCCGAGGCACTCCTCAACTCCATCGAGTTCCCCGATGACATGGAAGAGGCAGTTTCCGAGGCACGCGAAGTCGAGATTTCGAGCATCGAGATCAAGTAACGGGACACCCGCACGCGCCTACGCGCACCCGCGCACATGCGCCCCATTAAAACAACGGGCGCCCAACCCGGGGAGGGCCGACAGCACCAGCCCTCCCCTCTTTTGCGCCCGAACATATTGCCACTTAACGGCGCAAATCCGGCCCTCAGAATGGGACACATGGCCCACCCTAGCGAGCCGTCCACGCGTACAGTAAAGACAGGTAATCCATGGGCGGTTACAGATCGAGGAGGACACGACCATGAAAAAGAAGGCCTTTGCGATTCTCACCCTCTGCATCAGTCTCTTTGCCGCAGTTGCCCTGGTGGGCTGCGGTGGCAGCGGCGACGCTACCGGAAGTGGCGGTGGCGGCGGGGCAGAAAAGCCAGCCGTGGATATGAGGACCGACTTCATTTGGTTTAAGGTCGAGGTTCCCGAGGGCGTCGAGATTACCGACGTTGCCGGCGACACCGCCGACAGGGCCCAGTTTAAGTTCACCGAGAGCGAGCACGCCAGTGATCGCTTCATCCCCGTCTTCGACTCTGACAAGAACGCCGACGAGCTGTTCGACTACGAGGCAAAGTGGAATGCCAGCTTTGAGTGGACCGAGAATGACCCCGTCAAGTACAACGGCAAGACCTGGCGCAACGCTTCCTACACACACTCGGGCGGCGTGACGACCGAGTACTTCACCGACGTTGACGGTGGCAGCGTGTATGTGCGCATCGACAACGTCGAGGAGCACAAGGACGCCGTCGAGACCATGATGAAGTCCCTGGAATTTGCCGATGATATCGCCAAGGCCAAGACCGAGGCTATGGATGTTAAGCTCGACGATATCGAGATTAAGCGCTAAGCGACTGGCGAGCGCAACGGGAAACACGAGCGCAGCGAAGCAAGCGACAGTAACCCAGCGCTTCGTACCAAGGGAGGGTCGGCTCACCGGCCCTCCCTTTCTTATGCCGGTAGCTGGCGAACGCGAGGATGCCGGACTCCAAAACTATCCCAAGCGCGCCAGTAGCACCAATAGACAAGCGCCTCAGCACGTCCGCCCGCCGATTAATAGCGCCATGCAGACAATTTAAGCCGACGCCTTTAAACATCTGGGCAGTATAGTATCCAAAACTATCGCATAACCGCACTCTGCGAATGGAGAAGTTATGACCGAACACCATGCCATCAGCCGCCGAGCGTTTACGCTGGGCCTAGGGCTTGCGGCGTTGTCACCACTTGCAAGCCTGCCCGAAACCGCAGCGCCGGGCATTCCCCTGCGAGCGGCATTTGCAGACAACACACCCGCACCGTCGGACAGCCTCGACAATTTCGTCATTCGCCTTCGCCCCGCGGGCTATTTTCGCACCGCGAGCGTCAACCAAGACGGCAACGTTCGCGGCAACGTCTGCCACCTGTTTAACGACGGCACGTCCAGCAAGCTCATCCTTGAGAACGTAACGACCAAGAATGACGATACAAACTGGTACGCCATCCGCACCTTGCTCAATTTCGAAGAGCATAAAAAGACGGGCTACAGCATTTGGTCGGTCGAGGACGACTCGGACAAAGATGGAAAGGTCATCCACGTATGGGGCGGCGAGTATGACAACAAGCCCAGCCGCGCTTTTGCGTTCGAGCGTCAATCAAACGGAACCTACATCATCCGAGACCGCACGGTCGAGAAAGAAACCGAGAAAAAAGACATTAAGTACCTGGCAATAGAATCGAACGGCAAAGACCAGGACAACAATAAGATCTGCCATAAGAGTAAGAGCATTCCGTGGGAGCTCGAACTTATCGGTTACGACATGAAAAAGAACGATGCCACGGTTAGCAGCCTCGACTGGATCACGTACAGCAGCTACGTCGACGGACCATGTTGGATGAAATACGTCGACGACAACAAGTTCCTCGACGAGCTGAGCATCCCGGGTACGCACGATTCGGGCACCTGCAGCGTGGACAACGACACTGAGCCCCAATCCTCGCAAGTAAAATGCCAGCAGGATTACATTCCCACGCAGTTGCTCGAAGGCATTCGCTATTTTGATATCCGGCTCGGAAAGGGCGATGACCCCGGCATCGACCACGGGATTTTCTACCTACTCAAAAAAGACGGGAACTATCTGCATCTCTCCGATGTCATAGGCTACTTCAAAACGTTTTTGAACGAAAACCCGTCAGAAGCGCTCATCATGCTCGCATCGCGCGGCAACGATGAGGCTACCGACGAAAGCATAACGACGGCCTTCGCCAAGGTTATGGCCGATAACCCCAACCTGTTCTACACGTCGAGCCACGTCCCCACGCTGGGCGAGGTGCGCGGAAAGATCGTCCTGCTGCGTCGATTTGGGCTCGCCGGCAACAGCGTAAGCGGCCACACGTGGGGCCTCGACCTCACCCAATGGGATGACAAGATCAAGGCGCATTCCGGGCAGTCGATGTGTCTCGTCCAAGACGCGCGGGGATTTGAAGCCATAGGGGAAACGGGCAATGAAGAGCCCTATTGCACCAAGGTATATGCCCAGGACAAGTACAAACTCACGGGAACCGACAAGCTCAGCTGGGTCGATAATGCGCTGAAGGAAACGACCGGGCGCACGTGCAACAAGGTGGACGTCGTGGACGATGCCGGGGCCGAGGTGCAAGTCCAGGAGCGTTGCTGGTCTATCAACTACACCAGCTGCACGGGTTTGTCGCACGGAGGCAATCCTTTTACCTCGGCACGAGTAGTCAACGAGCATCTGTACAAGAGCCCGTACATCAATCCCAGCGGCACCGAGGATACAAAGTCAGATTACCTCAAGCACATTGGCATCATCGCATCCGACTTTGTTGATGCGGCGCTGGCCCGGAGCATCTACCAGCGCAATTACAATTACGATACGAAGCACACGCAGTCGGCTTCGTGCTGCCTCCCGACCCGCATGCGCATGACGTACGGCGACTCGCTGAGCGATGCCTCGCTCCAGGATGGCAAGACCGTTGGCGAGGGCCATTTCCGCCTTGTCGACAGCAGCAACGTACTCAACGTGGCGGCTTCGGGCCATGCGTTTACCATCGAATACGTGGATGTCGACGCCTTGGGCAACGAGACCGTTACGGGGCTGCAGGGATCCGTGCCCATCGATATCGATCCGCGCGCACTGACACCCCACTTTGAGGGGCTCGAAGGCCTTAAGGCCGGCGAGGATGTGCGCACAAAGGTCGCGGCGCTGCTCGAGGGCAAACTCGAAAACGATGCCTGCACGGCTCAGCTCGAGTTTGTGCACGACGCGGACGGCGCTCCGGGCACGGCAATGGTCGAGGGCGAGGCATTTACCGCGGGAACGTACTGGGTGCGCGCGAACGGTCTTTTGGGCGACGCGGCGCAAAACTACAAGCTTGCTAATGACGGAGCCGCGAGCTTTACCGTAGCGGCCTCGAGCAGTGCAGGCGGCACCGGCACCGACGGTGGCACGGGTTCCAACGCAGGCAGCGCTGATAAGAACGGTAAGGGCAACAAGGGCAAGAACTCGGGCGGAAAACTCGCCGACACGGGCGACGGCTCCGGCATTGCCGCCGGGCTCGCCGCCGCCGCCGTAGCGACAACGGTCGCCGGCGCGGCAATGCTTGCCAACGACCGCGAAAACGCTGGGGACGGTAGCGAATAGGCAAGCCGGCCTTTTAGACACATCGACTCAATCGGGGGCGCAGGACACCGTTCTGTGCCCCCGATTTTTACCTTGGCCCAAACGCCGCCATAGGCTACATCACCATGTTCAGCGCGTTAACAAACTCCTGGGCCTTCGCACGGCTGCTCAGGCTAAAAACACAAGCAGTCAACAGCCTGTTACGCAGAAAAACATCGCGGCCCTTGATCCTGTTGACCCCCGTAATGTCCTTAAGATAGACAATCTCGGTGTGCTTGCCACCAAAAGTGCCCTTCTTGAGCACCTCAATACGGTTGGGGTAGATCTTGACGTCTTTATACCTACCCGAACCTTTGTCCTGGAATAGCAGCGTGTTATTGTCCATACGCGTCACTCCCGTGGGATTCGCTAAAACTGCCTCTATGGTCACATTTTAGTCACCGCAAGGCCCCATGCGAAGATGTCAGACAGCACAGCAATTCGTGTCCGCGCGAGGCTTTAAACTAAATGCGATAAAGACGCATTCCACAAAAGGAAAGTGGGGCGACAGTGATGGGCGAACTGGTAAACCGTGGAGAATCGGCAATCGTGCCCGAAGGTTTTTACAAGCAGGTCTCCTCGATTCTCAACGCCGCTCGCGACAAGGCCTATACCGCCGTTAACTTTGCGATGGTTGAGGCATATTGGGAGATCGGCAAGAGTATTGTTGATGAACAGGGCGGAGAGGGGCGCGCCAAGTATGGAGAGGCGCTGCTCAAGGCCCTCGCAATCAGACTTACCAAGGATTTTGGTAAAAGTTTTGAAGCAAGAGAGCTGCGCAAAATGCGTCAGTTCTATCTTGCATTTCCAATTCGGGACTCACTGCGTCCCGAATTGAGCTGGACACATTACCGCAGGTTAATACGCATTCCTGACCCCGAAGCTCGCACCTGGTACATGAACGAATGCGCCGATTCTCGCTGGAGCACGCGTCAGCTCGAACGCCAGATCAACACCATGTTCCGCGAGCGCCTACTTGCCAGCAAGGACAAAGAGGCCGTCACCCAGGAAATCCAAGAGAGCGCCCCGGCTCGTCGCCCCGAGGATATCATCCGCGACCCATATGTACTGGAGTTTTTAGGTTTCTCGGACGATGCTACGTTTCGCGAGAGCGATCTAGAGCAGGCGCTCATCACGCATCTTCAGAAGTTCCTGCTGGAGCTTGGCCGTGGCTTCGCTTTCGAGGCGCGCCAAAAGCGCATCACCTTTGATGGACGCCATTTCTATATTGACCTTGTTTTTTACAACTATCTGATGCGCTGCTTCGTGCTCATCGACCTTAAGACCAATGACCTTACGCATCAGGACCTGGGCCAGATGCAAATGTATGTGAACTACTACACGCGTGAGCTCATGAACGAAGGCGACAATCCGCCCATAGGCATCGTGCTCTGCGCGGACAAAAGCGATTCGATCGTCGAGTACACGCTGCCCGAAGACAACGACCAAGTGTTTACCGCCAAATACCTGCCGTATCTTCCAAGCAAGGAAGAGCTGGCGCGCGAGCTGAGTGCCGAGTACCGCGCCATCAACGAAGCGACTAATGGCGAAACGCAAGGGTAGCAGCACGTTGCGACCGAAACCACCGCAGCCGTCGCAGGCGCACCCGCGGTTGAGGCGCACGCTACGAAACAATACCGGTCATGGACGCCGGCAACGACATTCTAGCCGTGGCTGGCGAGCGTGACCTGACAGGCAAAAACGCGACCTTCGTCTGATGTGGGCCCATTGGCTGCCACAGAAAAGGGCCGGTTGCAGCCGGCTCTTAAGACACTTGCGTCTGCGTTGCCCGCGCTTCCGAAGTGTGACTAACTGAGGAGCGGGTTCCGCGGCACAACCTGATTTTGCCCAGCGAGGCGGCTCTTTTGCAGCCGCTCCACCGTTTATTTACATCTACCCCCTGCCAAACTACCGGATGGCAGCCCCCATGCCTGCGAGCCGTCCCGTGCTGCGCTTCCCCACTTCCCAAAGATCGCAGCGAGCAAGCCCTTGCGTTTGGGCTTTTCTTCTCGGTAGGAACCCTCGGCACCCGCTGCAACCTGGCGCGGTTGCTCGCCGCCTCCACGGCGCACGATCTGGTACAGAAACGGCGACTTAACGTATTTGACCTCGATGGGCGTGGCATGCACGGTGCTCTCACCGGACAGATGCAGGCTCGGATTGAGCGGCGCCACGACGTGCGTTTCGCGCTTGTCACTAAACACCACCGCGGCCGCGCGGCCCGTCTGTCCGTTTACGGCAATGCGCACCTGCTCGCCATCGCGGCTGTCCGTCGCCGGACGATCGACAAAGTAGACCGGCACCATCACCAGGCCATCCTTATGCTTGCGGGCCTTGCGCGCCCAGGTTCGGATGCTCTTTTTATTGAGCCCCAGTACGGCCTCGGCATCGTTGCCCGCAACGTCGAGCGCCAACTTATCAATGACCACTTGGTCCTTGGTAGATGCATCGACGGAGACGACGCGGAAGTCGCCTTCCTGCATGGCGGGATCGAACGGACCGACCTTGGCAAAGTCCCACGGTTCCAAAATGCCCATGAGGCGAACGTCCAGGTAGTTTGCCCTGGGGTATGCCCAGTCGAGCACCTCGTAGTACACCAGGGTTTCCTTGCTCAGGCCCTTGCCCGGGAAGCTCGCCATCATGCGCAGGTCCGCCAGCGCCATGGGGAAATAGAAGAGCATCATGTCGTTTTGGATCGCATCTTCCACGTCGTGCCCGGCAAAGGCATCCGGGTACTGGCGCACCAGCTGCAGCGCGTTGGCACGTGCCTGCTGCGGCGAGATTTCGCAGGGAATACCCTGATCCGGCACATACTCCGCACCCACGCCCATGGTCAGACGCTTGCTAAACGTCCCCGGCTTGAGCAGGTCGGCAATGCCGATCTTGTTGCCGCAGGACGGGCACTCAAACACGCGCTGGGTCGACTCGCCCTCAAAGGACGCACCACAGAAGGGGCAAGGAATGCTCACATGCGTGGCCTCTTGGAACTCCTGCGCCGTGCCGCGATCCTCCCACAGCAGATGTTCCAGGACCGACTGATTGCGCCAGTGCGAATTGAAGAAATACCAGTCCGGGTCCTCCGGGCGCTCGAGTTGCGACACATGCGTGAGCTTGAGCAGTCCATCCACCACCGTCAGCGGCGTATGGCGAATGCCCAGGGCGCTCTTGGGCTCCCCCGCATCAGCCTGCCACGGAACGACCGTGCCGCAATAGGCGCACTCAAAGCTGCGCTTAGCCTGGTGCGAGTACATAGGGCCGCCGCAGTTTTGACATTTAATGGCAAACATCTCGTCCATGGAAACGCCCTCCTTTGCACAGGGGCTGTCGACATTAAGTATGTCGAGCAAGCAGGCACATGCCCATACCCATGTGGCCCAAAATGGACCACCCAGGCAGACGAGAAGGCTCGCTCGTTAGCACCGGCAGACTATTGCTGCATTTTCTGAGCATCGGTGCACGGCGCCCCCGCGCGAGCTACACTATCCCCTTAAACATGATTGTGAGGACGACCGCTATGCTATTTGTAAATCGGCTGGCACATACGCTTGTTCCCGGCAGCGAGAGCGAGCCGGTCGATGCATCTTGCCGCACCAACGCGGGCTTTTCCGCAAGCCTCGTCTGCATTGGCCTCAACATCACCCTGTGCCTGGCCAAGGGCATCGCGGGCCTGCTCGCCGGCTCCGTCTCCCTCATCGCCGACGCTTTCAACAACCTCTCCGATGCCTCGAGCAACATCGTGAGCCTGCTCGGATTCCGACTTGCCAGCCGCCCGGCCGACGAAGGTCACCCCTATGGCCACGGCCGCTATGAGTACCTAGCCGGCCTGTTTGTCGCCGTCCTGGTTTGCGCCGTCGGCATCAACCTGATCCTTGAGTCGGTCACCAAGATCATCAAGCCTTCCCCCACTGCATATTCGATGCTCTCCTTAGCCGCCCTCGTCTTGTCCATGCTCGTTAAGCTCTGGATGGCCGCGTTCAACCGCACGCTGGGCGACCGCATCGACTCGGAGACGCTCATCGCCACAGCACAGGACTCCAAAAACGACGTCATCACCTCGGGCTCGGTCTTGGTGGCGGTGCTTATTTCGCAGACGACCGGCTTTGACCTCGATGGCTGGGCAGGCCTGGGTGTGGGCATCTTCATCTGCATCAGCGGCATGGGCCTGGTGCGCGACGCCATCAGCCCGTTGCTGGGGCAAGCGCCCGACCCCAAGCTCGTCCAGGCAATCCGCGACAAGATCATGTCCTATCCGCAGGTCTTGGGCACACACGACCTGATGGTGCACGACTACGGCCCCGGTCGTCAGTTTGCCAGCGCCCACGTGGAGATGCCTGGCGAGGGCGACGCATTTGAGCACCACGAGATTCTGGACACCATCGAGCACGACATCAAGCGCCAGATGGGCATCGATATCACGCTGCACTGCGACCCCATCGCCACCACCGGCGACGATCTGCGCGGCTGGGTCAAGCGCGGCGTCATGCAGATTGATCCCGCGCTCTCCATCCACGACCTGCACGAACACGACGGGTTCGTTTCGTTTGACCTGGTGCGTCCCGACGGCTTTGACATATCCGACGAGGAGCTGCTGGAGCTCGTCACGCGCATCGTGCACGAGCGCCGGCCCGACGTCTCATGCGTCGTTACGTTTGACTCGGGCTTTAGCTCGCCCGACCGTCCGGCCGAGCAGTTGTAGCCTGCTTAACAGCTAGTTTCCCTGCGCGCCCGAAATACCGTTTTGTAGGGCATCCCAAGCGTTCGTTGCCATATCGCCCAGGTTCTGTGCGGTATCGCCGAGATTCTGAGCCGTGTCGCCCAGCTCTTGCGCCTTGTCTCCCAACTCCTGTGCCTTGTTGCTCAAGTCCTCCAGCGTGTTGGAGCTCGAGCTGTCGGTACCGCTTTGTCCGTCGGACGAGTTGCCCAAGCCGTTCTTGTGCGTGAGCTGAATTTCAAGGTTGCCGCTGTCGTTATAGTAGGCAGAAGTAACGACCCAGTTGGCATCGACGACGGGCGTTGAGCCATCATCAGTCAGGACCACGGCATTCGAAAGATCGGCCCCGCGCGACTTGAGGAGCTTCTTGGCGTTGGACCAGTACTGCCCCGGAATATCGCTCAGATCGACGGTGCTAGACGAGGCGGACTCGGTTTGTTCGGCAGCGGTATCGGCCGTTGAACTCCCTCGCTTGTTGAGCATGCCCGACACGATGGCAAACACAACCGACAGCGCAAAGAAGATCGCCAGCACGATGAGGATCTTCTTGATCACGCTCGACGAACGCGACGGTTTCTTTTCCTCGTCCTCGCCGTACTGCGGAATCGACTTGGGATACTCACGATACGGCTCGCGCGCGTAGGGATCGCGCGACTCATAGCGAGGCTGCGCCGTGCGCGGCATATACGTCGTCTGCTGAGGCTGTGGAATGGGATTCTGCGGCAGGCTGTCATAGGAATTCGGCGTCGAGGCAGCATAAGAATCCTGCGGCGCGTAATCAAACGGATCCGGAGCTGCGTTGCCATAGGGGCCTTGCGAAGATGCAGCGTAAGAATCCTGCGCCGTGTCGCCATAGCCCATAACCCGGGTGGGCTCGGCAGAAGGCTGCGTCGCGGCGGGGTCGGTATAACCGGGGTTGGGAACAACGCGGGTCGCATCGGCGCTATCGCCAGCCTGCGCGGAACCGTAGCCGCCCATCACGGTTGTCTTGTCCTGATCCATGCAACGATTCCTTTCCGTCGCGCGTGAGCAACAAGTTATCCATGCATTCTACCCGCGCAAAAGCCTATGATGGGCAGAGTCCGTCGGTATCTACAAGACATGCGCGGGCCTAAGAATCAAAAAGCCCCGCCGTGCCTTGTGGGCGCGGCGGGGCGGGCTAGCAGCTATGGACAGCAGGCTTAGAACAGGCCGGTGATGTTGCCGTCGTTGTCGACGTCGATGTTTTCGGCCGCGGGCACCTTGGGCAGACCCGGCATGGTCAGAACACTGCCGGTCAGCGCGACCACAAAGTGGGCGCCGGCAGAAACCTTGAGCTCACGCACGGTGATGCGGAAGTTCTCGGGAGCGCCCAGGGCCTTGGCGTTGTCGCTAAAGCTGTACTGCGTCTTGGCGACGCACACCGGCAGGTTGCCAAAGCCGTTCTCGCGCAGCTCGGCGAGCTGGCGCTTGGCGGCCGGCGTAAAGTCAACACCGTCGGCGCGGTAGACCTTGGTGGCAATGGCCTCGAGAGCGTCGGCCACATCGGCGCCGTCCTCATAGGCAAACTTAAACTCACTCGGCTGCTCAATCAGACGCATGACCTCATCGGCAAGCTCGAGCGCGCCCTCGCCGCCCTTGGCCCAGACCTCGGAAAGTTTAACGTTGACGCCGAGCTTCTGACACTCGGACTCGATGAGCGCAAGCTCGGCCTCGGTGTCCGTCGGGAATCGATTGATGGCGACCACGCAGGGCAAACCATAAACGTTCTGGATGTTGTCGACGTGACGCAGCAGGTTGGGCATGCCAGCCTTGAGTGCCTCGAGGTTCTCCTCGTTGAGGTCGGCCTTGGCGACGCCACCGTTGTACTTCAGCGCGCGAGCGGTCGCGACGATCACGACAGCGCTGGGGCGAACGCCCGTCATGCGGCACTTGATGTCGAGGAATTTCTCGGCACCCAGATCGGCACCGAAGCCGGCCTCGGTAATGGCAACATCGCCAAAGCGCATCGCCATACGCGTGGCCATGATAGAGTTGCAGCCGTGGGCAATGTTGGCGAAGGGACCGCCGTGGACAAACGCGGGCGTGCCCTCGAGCGTTTGCACCAGGTTGGGCTTGAGCGCGTCCTTAAGCAACGCGGCCATGGCACCCTGGGCCTTAAGGTCGCGGGCACGGACGGGCTCGCCGGCAAAGCTATAGCCGACGACAATCTCACCCAAGCGTTCCTTGAGGTCGCTGATGCTCGTAGACAGGCACAGGATTGCCATGACCTCAGAGGCGACGGTGATATCGAAGCCGTCCTCGCGCGGCACGCCTTGAGCCTTACCGCCAATGCCGTCGATGACGTGGCGCAGCTGGCGGTCGTTCATATCGACGACGCGTTTCCAAGTGATGCGCTTAACGTCGATGCCGAGCTGGTTGCCCTGCTGAATATGGTTATCGAGCATGGCTGCCAGCAGGTTGTTGGCAGCACCGATAGCGTGGAAGTCGCCGGTAAAGTGCAGGTTGATATCCTCCATGGGGATCACCTGAGCCCAGCCGCCACCGGCAGCACCGCCCTTAACGCCAAAGACGGGGCCGAGCGAAGGCTCGCGCAGGGCCACGGCACTCTTGACGCCGCGACGACGCAGGCCATCGGCCAGACCGATGGTCGTGGTGGTCTTGCCCTCGCCCGCAGGCGTTGGGTTGATAGCGGTCACGAGGACGAGCTTGGCCTGGTGATCGGTCGGCTCGTTGAGTAGTGAATAGTCAACCTTAGCCTTGTCGAAGCCGTACGGAATCAGGTGCTTTACGTCGACGCCGGCGTTCTTAGCCACCTCGGTAATGGGCAGCGGCGTGACAGAACGTGCGATTTCGATGTCAGTAGGCATGGGCGGTCCTTTCGTTACCGAATGAGAAAAAGACCAATTCAGCATAGCACGGGCGCGCAATAGTAAAACACCCGTAACCGATGAATGGCGATATGTTTATCCAATGCTCAGCGATAGCCTACAGACTAGCCAAAACAAACCCGTCTCTAAACAGCTGGCTCGATGCCCAAGTGCTCAAAGGTGCGAAGGGTTGCCTGACGGCCCTGCGGCGTACGAATCATCAACCCGCACTGCAGCAGATAGGGCTCATAGACATCCTCGAGCGTGCCCGGGTCCTCGCCCACCGCGCTGGCAAGGGTCGTAAGTCCCACGGCACGACCGGAGAACGTCTTAGCGAGCGTCTCCAAAATGCGAATATCCATCCAGTCCAGACCGAGCTCGTCGATCTCGAAGAACTCAAGCGCCTGGCGACAGATATCGAGCTCGATGGGGCCGTTGCCGCGCACCTGTGCGTAATCGCGCACGCGCTTGAGCAGGCGGTTGGCAAGACGTGGCGTGCCGCGCGAACGCGAGCCGATCTCGAGTGCACTGGGATGGTCGATCGTCACGCCCAGGATAGTCGCCGAGCGCGTCACAATCTGCGCGAGC
Organism: uncultured Collinsella sp.; assembly: GCA_905199225.1. GTDB lineage: Bacteria > Actinomycetota > Coriobacteriia > Coriobacteriales > Coriobacteriaceae > Collinsella. Next base: position 35,599 of record CAJKFS010000009.1, read on the forward strand.
TCCTCGACCGTGTAGTAATCCAGGCGATATGAAATGCCAAAGCGGTCGCGCAACGGGCCGGTCAACATGCCTGAGCGGGTCGTTGCCGCTACCAGCGTAAACTTGGGAATATCCAGGCGAATCGAGCGAGCCGCCGGACCCTTGCCAATCACGATATCGAGGGCAAAGTCCTCCATCGCGGGATACAGGACTTCCTCGACCGAACGGTTGAGGCGGTGGATCTCGTCGATAAACAGCACATCACCCGGCTGCAAGTTAGTAAGGATGGCTGCCAGGTCGCCCGTGCGCGCGATGGCAGGGCCACTCGTGGTCTTGATCTGAGCGCCCAGCTCGTTGGCGATAACGGTGGCCAGCGTGGTCTTGCCCAGGCCCGGAGGACCCGAGAAAATCACGTGGTCGAGCGTCTCGCCACGGCTCTGCGCTGCCTCGATGAGCACGCGAAGGCTCTGCTTGATATGCTCCTGACCGCAGTAGTCATCCAAGCGCTGGGGACGCAGGGTACGGTCGACATCGAGGTCTTCGGCCGTCAGCTCCGAGCCCACCATGCGCTCGCCGTGCGCCATGGATGCCGCCGGCGAGTTGCCGGGCGTCGCCCACAGGTCCTGAGAGTCATCGGCTTCCCACATCACGCATCCATTCCGAGTCGCTTAAGCGCCGCGCCGAGCAGATCCTCGACACGCATATTCTGCCCATCATACCCGCTCAGGGCAACATCGGTCTCCTGCAGGCTAAAGCCCATGGAAAGGAGTGCCGCACGGGCATCATCGATCACCGAAGGAGCGGCGGCGGGAACCGGCATCGAAACCTGTCCGGGAATCACGTCGACCGGCACAAAGCCCTTGTCCTTGGCAAAGGTGCTCTTGAGTTCCAGGATCAGGCGCTGAGCTGTCTTTTTGCCCACACCGGGTACCTTGGCCATACCCTTGTCGTCCTCGGCCATCACCAGCGAATACAGCTGCCCCACGGTATAGGTGGAAAGCACGGCGAGCGCCAGGCGCGGGCCAACGCCCGAAACGGACACGAGCCGGTCGAACATCGTGCGCTCATCCTTTGAGGAAAAACCGAAAAGTGTCATGGCGTCCTCGCGCACCTGCATACGCGTGTAGAGGCGGACCTCGCCGCCGGGCGTCGGCAACGTGGCCGCAGTGCTGCCCGAGATGCCGAGCTCAAAGCCAACGCCCGACACATCGACGACAGCAGAGCTCATCGTGGACTCGACAAGCGTTCCGTGGAGCTGGGAAATCATCAGTATCCGGTTCCTCTCTGTTGATAGAACTCGCCGCCGGTAAGCGCCCGGGTGCGGCTGAGGTTTACGTGGCAGATGGCGCAGGCCAGGGCATCGGCGGCATGGTCGGGATGCGGGTCGTGGTCGAGCTGTGTTAGCGTGCGTACCATGTAGGCGACCTGCCGCTTGTCCGCGGCGCCGGTGCCCACCACAGCCTGTTTGATCTGCATGGGCGTGTACTCGCCAATCTCGAGCGCGCATTCCGAAAGCGCTACGAGTGCAGCACCGCGGGCATGCGCCGTAGGGATGGCCGAGCGAACGTTGGCGCCAAAGTAAATGCTCTCGACAGCAGCCGTGTCGGGTCGATAATGCTCGACGACATCCTTAAGGTCATGGGCGATATGCGACAGGCGCACCGCGAGCGGACTTCCGGCACTGGTCTCGATGCAGCCGTAGGCACGGCAGCGAACCTCGCCACGCCGCTCCTCGATAATCCCCCAACCCGTATGAGCCAAACCGGGGTCAATGCCCAAGATAACCAAGCCGACCTCCCCTCGTCACCAGCACAGCACAAGGCAAGGCCCCGCGCATCATTCACGAACGTCTGTTCTAGAATAACACAACGCAAGCCCTATAAGTCAGCCGAGATCGAATTGTAGGTTGAGCATACGCAAGCGAGCGCCCGCCAGAGCGAGCAAGGTGCCTTGAAAGAGGAGGGCATTGACCTGGCGGTCATGCCCGACGATTGAAAGGCAGATCGCCGCTCTGGCGGGCGCGCAGCGACCTAGTTCTGCGAGAAGAACGGGAACTGCCTCGGGTCCACCGGCGGGTGCGGCATCGGTCCGCCCTGGGGCCCGCCCTGCGGGCCGCCCTGACCGCCCATCATCTTATCGATGGCGTCCTGGACCTCGCCCTCAAACTTCTTCATGCCCTCATGCAAGCGACGCTGGCCGTCCTCGGAGCGCAGCTCCTCCATCTGCTCGGGCGAAATACCCAACAGGTCACCCAGTATGCCCATCATCTCACCACGCATGCGCTCGCTTGTATCCTCGTCAGCAAAGCGGTTCACCTCGGCGCGCGCCAGCGCATCGACCGTCATGCGTTCCTTGCCGCTCAGTCCCAGGTCGGACCACGCGAGCATGTACGGCCAGGCGCGCTCAACAAACGAACGGGCCGAGACGATCGGCGCCGTCGGCAGCATGCGGCGGGCGGCCTCGCCCTGACGCACGAGCATCAGCAGCAGCGAGCAAGCCTCGGGCTTGCCGGCGGCCATCGGGATGTCGTCGAAAGCTCGATTGCGGTCCACGTGCGCCTCGAGCGCGCCATCGACCTCACCCGGCTCAAGCCCGCCGAGCAGCTGTGCCGCGCGGTCGAGCATATCGACCGGACCGTCGAGCGTCGAGAGCGCCTGCGCCAGCACGCGCTCCATACAATCTTCCACCGCGTTGAGCGTCACGAGCTCTTGGGGCACCACGGCAGACGTGCGGTTGCGCACACGCGCCACAAACTCAAGCGTCGACAGGTACACATCGCCAAAGGGCGCAAAGTCGCCCTGGTAACCGCCGCAAAGCGCCGGCGCCGCCAGCGCGTACTCAGTTTTGGACAGTGGGCTCAACGCCATCGCACCCAGCTCGAGCGCCGTATCCTCCAGCATGAGGCCCAGCGTACGCGAGCGCAGGCGCTCGGCGTCGCCCGCCGACACATCGCGGTCGAGCACACGCGCGGCATCCGGCGCATCACGCTCAACCGTGCGAATATGCAGGCGTTCGGCAATGGCGCGAACGGCGGCACAGCGGGCAGCCTCGGCCTCCTCCTGCGCCGGCGTAAAGATACGGTTGCGCCCCAGCACCAGGCCAATTACGTTACGCGGACCCAGAGCGTCAACGGCCAGCGCCGCCAGCAGGGATGACGGCAGGTCACCCTCGAGTGCCACCACAGCACGCGACGCACCGTGGGCCCGAGCGTTGTCGCGCACGGCGAGCACCAGCGCCTGCCACAACCACTCCTCGGAACGGAACTCGGGCAGTTCGTGATCTTCCAGTGCATCGAGCATCACGCCGCGCTGAATCTCCTGAACCAGCAGGCTCTCCTCAAAACACGGCGCCTGGGCCACCACGCGACCGCAGTCGTCGAGCACAAACGAACCGCCGGTATACACCGACTCGTCATAGGCACCGACCGGCGCCATGCAGGCAAACCACACGCTGCGCTTGGATGCGATCTTGCGGTAGGCGCCGCTGCGAACGGCGGCAATGGCGGCAGTCTCGCGGTCGGTCATGTCAAACGCGTTGAATTGGAAATACGCGATGAGGTCGACGCCGGTCGGCAACATCTCGAGCTCGCGGTCCAAGTCAAAAATCACGGCGATGCGCACGCCGTCCACGTCGAACACCGGCGGCGCCCAACGTGTGTCGTTGTTCTCGCCACGCTGCAGGGCAATGCTCGAACGCGCCGGCACCACATGACCGTCCTTGAGCATCATGTAGTCGAGCAGCGGCTGGCCCTCAAACGAAACCGCCGCGGGCACGATGCAGATCATGTCAAGCTCCTGGATACGCTCGGCGACACCAGTCAAACCGGCAAGCACGTCGTGCTCAAAGTCGGCAGCGCCCACCAGGCCACCGGGCATGGCGCCCATAAAGAGCGGAGCCGGAACGCACAGCACGCGCGCCCCGCGCTCGTGGGCCAGACGAGCCTGGTCCTCGATGCGGCCGCAAATGCCCTCAATATCACCCAGGCGCATATCGATCTGTGCAAGCGCGAGCTTCATGGCCCAGCCCTTTCCGTCGTAAACCATCGAAATCGTAGTAAAAGCGCCGGCCGCATAATGCAGCCGGCGCTTGCATGTGCATATGCTAGCTATGATACCCCGAGCGGGGGCGCGCTCCTAGAATGTCGCGGACCACAGCCCGTGCAGGTTGCAGTAGGCATAGACGGTACCGGTCTTGGAGCCGCCCGCGAAAAACGTCGCGGGTTTCATGCCGGGCTCAAGGTAATGGACCTCTAAGCGGCCCTCGACCTCAAGGGCGATCCACTCAATGTAGTGCTCGGGCAGGCTGGGGTGCTCGACCGAGCCAACGCGGGCGCGAATCACGTGACCGTCGCGCTCGGTCTCGACAACAGGCACGTGCTTCTCATGCGCCGCGTCCTCAGTGTTTGCGGTCAGCTCCGTGCAACCGGCAGGGGTCGCAACGCCGTCGCCAAGGGCAGCGATGAGCTTACCGTCGGGGTCCTTAAAGAATTTCGCCATGATGTTCTCCTTTGCTGATGTGCCAATGTTCTTGATGGTTCTTATGCCCAAAGGCAGACAAACCATCCACGGCATTGCAAATGAACACATAACGGATCAGGCAAGCGGTCGGGCCAAAATGCGTCGACCGTCCTGCCCACTCCAGCAGTCCCACCCCGCGCGCGGCTAGCGCCCGTCGCCGCCGAGCAGCGCCAGGACATCCTCGCGCGTGAACAGTGCCGATGAGATGCCGTCGCCGCCGAGCACGCTGTTGACCAGATCGCGCTTGGACTCCTGCATCTGCATAATGCGCTCCTCGATCGTGTCCTTGGCGATGAGCTTGTACACGGTCACGGTATGTTGCTGGCCAATACGGTGTGCACGGTCAGTCGCTTGGTCCTGCGCCGCCACGTTCCACCACGGGTCGTAGTGGATGACCACGTCGGCAGCCGTCAGGTTAAGGCCCACGCCGCCCGCCTTAAGCGAAATCAAAAAGACCGGAACCTCGCCCGCTTGGAACTGCGCGACCATCTTGGCGCGGCTCTCCTTAGACGAAGCGCCCGTGAGCTTAAGGAAGACGATGTCCTCCTTGGCCAAGCGCTTACCGATGATATCGAGCATACCCGTAAACTGGCTGAACAACAGGATGCGATGTCCGCCGTCGTGGGCGCCGTGCACGAGCTCCATGCACGTATCGAGTTTGGCGCTCCCCGCCTTGTAATCCTCGTAGTGTAGACGCGGGTCGCAGCAGATCTGGCGCAGCTTGGTGAGCTCGGCGAGCACCTTGAGCTTGTCTTTCTTAAACTCGGATGACTCGCGGTGCTGCACCTGTTGGGCGATACGGTCCTGGTTGGCCAGGTAGAGCTTGCGCTGCTCGCCGGTGAGCTGCGCCATGACCGTATCCTCGATCTTCTCGGGCAGGTCGGCCACCACGTCTTCCTTGACACGGCGCAGCACAAACGGCGACACGAGCGCTTGCAGGCGAGCGGCACTGTCGCCCTCGGCATGCTCGACCGGGCTTTCGAAGCGCTTTGCAAACGATTCACGCGTGCCGAGCAGGCCCGGCATTAAAAAGTCGAAGATGCTCCAGAGCTCGGATAGGCGGTTTTCGATGGGCGTGCCCGTCAGGGCAAAGCGCACGCCGGCAGGCAAGCGCTTTGCGGCGCGCGCCACCTGGGTGAGCGGGTTTTTAATGTACTGGGCCTCATCGAGCACCGCACGGGCAAAGTCCTGCTCGACGTACTCGTCGATATCGCGCCGCATAAGGTCATACGACGTCACGACCACGTTATGCTCGGCCACGCCGGCAATCTGTACGCGACGCTGCGCCTTGGCGCCCACGATGGCGCACACATCGAGCGAGGGCGCAAAGCGCTCCAGCTCGGCAGTCCAGTTGTACACGAGTGAGGCCGGGCATACCACGAGCGTGGGCTTGGTGTCCCCCGCCTCCACGCGCGCCAGGATATGCGCGATCATCTGGAGCGTTTTGCCCAGGCCCATGTCGTCGGCCAGGATGCCGCCAAGGCCCAGGTGTTCGAGCGAGCCGAGCCACTGGTAGCCGTCGACCTGATAGCCGCGCAGTGTGGCCTTGAGCGAGACCGGCACCGTAAAGTCCATCTTGCCGAGCGTGTCCAGACGCTCGACGGTACGGCGGAACGCAGCGTCGCGATCGGCCTCAAGCGCCGGCGTGCGCGCAAGCATGCTATCGACGAACAGGGTACTCGACGCGGGGAGCGACACGCCGTCGAGCAGGTCGACAGCATCGACACCCAGGTCCTCGGCAAGGCCAAACGCGGCGCGGGCGCCCTCGTCCAGGCGAATGATGTCGCCGGACGTAAGGCGCGCAAACGTCTGGTGGCGCTTGTACGAGTCCAGATAGATGGCAAGGTCGGCCGCCGAAAGACCGCTCGCGCCCAATTCAACATCGAGCAGGTTGCTCTTGACGGTCGCACGCACCGAAAGCTTGGGCGCGGGACGGACCGAAATCTGGCGCAGACGGTCGCTGAGCATAACCTCACCCAACTCGGACAGGGCAGACAGGCCCTCGGTCAGCAGGCAGAACAAGCTCTCGTCATCGCGTTCCTCAAACGCCAGACCGCCCTCGTAAAAGTCGAAATACAGGGCCGCCGTATCCATAACGCGAAACTCTGCCACCTCGTCGCGGGGCGGCACGCCCGGGCGCTGCTCTTCGAAGGGGCTGCCCGGAGCGCCCAGACTAAAGAGGTCTGCCGACCAGTCGCCGTAGGTAACCGTAATTTTGCAGGTCACGAGCCCATCGTCGACGCCGATTGCCATAGCAAAGCTCGGCTCGGGCGCCACGGCATCGAGCGCAGCGGGCGCGGTAAGGTCGGTATAGTCGCGCAAAATGGGCAGAGCCATACGACAGAACTCCCCCACCTGGTCGGCAGCGATATGGACTGGCGTGCGACAGGGCAGCAAGCGCGATAGGAACGGCGCCGCATGCTGGGCAAACGCTACATCGGTGCGGCGCGCACGGCGGGTGTCGACCAGATAAGCTACGTCGCCCGAAGCAAAGCAGTATGCATCGGCCGGCAGGCGCAGATCGTAGCTACCACCAGCCGCCGGCGCAATTTTGGCGGCAAGGAGCGGTGGGCGCTTAGCGGACGCCTCGTCCTCCCCTTGCGGAGACAGCTCAACCGCCACGTCATAGGTGCGATGCGTCGTCGTCCCCCGCGACCAAGCGGGCTCAAAGGAGATGGTCTGGCCGCGCAGCAGGTCCAGCACATATACGATGCTATGCTCGGACAGCGGCAACTGACGCTCGGCGACAAAACCGCTGCGGGCAAAGTCGTACGACGCCGAACGCGAGCTTGTGATGTCATCGAGATAGGCAACTGTCGTCACAACAAGGTTGAGCAGCTTTGTCGACACGTCTTCGAAGGCTTCGGGCGTATGGACAAACGTGAGCTTCTTGCCGTACGAGAAGGTGCCGCCGCGCACGTAGGCATCGGCCATGCCGTCGATGTCCTTGACCACGTAGGAGACCGATCCACAACGAATGCGAAGCTCGAGCGCCCAGCTAAAGCGGTCGGCAAACAGTGGATTGTAGTACGGCACCAACGAGGGCTCCAACACCGCCTTGGGGGCATCGGGATCCACACTGCCAGCGAGCTTGCGGCGCATGCTCGCCAGCTCATCCATGCGTGCGTCCGAAAGATCGGAGAGCGCCGCCATGAGGCTGGGACTCGTGGGGACGGGCGCCGGAAAGGGAAAGTTGGAATTGACGGCCGGCGCTTTGGGCGCGGTGCGCGCGGGCTGTTTCGGCTGCGCCGTAAACGTGCGGACCGGCGTGCGCAAACCTTCGACGGGCTCGGCGCCGCTGGCATCCAAATACGCCAGAGCCGTGGCAATAGCGTGCTTGCACATACCGGGGTAACGATAGGCGGCGGGGCAATCGCAGTCGTAGTCGATCACCTCGTGCTCGTCCATGTCGAGCGCCACGTGCGTCTTGTACAGGTCGCCACGCGAACCGCGCACCGAGCCCTCAACCGTCACGTTTTTGGAGAAGCGCGAGCCGCTGTCCCTGATCGACAGCACGGCGCCGTTGAGCATGAGCGAACGCCCCTTCATAAAGGTGCCACTCAGCGCCGCCTCTTTCCGGAGCGCCTGCACAAACGTCCCCTGCGCCATCACTTCCTCCAATCTCACCCGGGGTAGCTTAGATAACCGTCACGCGACCTTGGTTGCCGACGATGGCCTTTGCCTCTGCCAGCAGCGGAATCGAGCGTGCATTGACCTTGGCCGGCACCTCGGCACGCAGCACGCGCCCGTCGACTTGCTCAATAAAGATCTCCACGCGGTCGCCGCCCGGGTTGGTGGTGAGCACCGTGGCCAGGCGCGCCATATTGCCCTGGCTAAAGCGGCTGTTGGGCACCATGACCTCAAAGACCTTGGGCTTGTTTTTCTCCTCGCTAAGCTCCAGCGGCACAATCTCCTGCGCGATGATCTGGTCGCCGCGGTCCGAGCGCTCGAGCTTGCCCTTAATGCGCACAAACGCGTCGGACAGCTGCGCGCCGGTCTCGGGATCGACCTCGCCGTACAGATACCCCTCGGCCTCCTTGTAGGTCTTGGGGAACACCACGACCGTGGCCTCGCCTTCCATGTCTTCGAGCTGCACGATACCCATGGGGTCGCCGTTTTTGGTCACGCGCTTGGACACGCTCGAGACCATGCCGGCCCACCACAGCGCCTTACCCTCGGGAATCTCCTGGTTGATGGTGCCGCCCGTAGGATTCTGAACCTCGTAGCCGGTGTCGATCTGCGAGAACGAGAAGTCGCGCGCCTTGGCTAGTGCATACTCAAACGGGCGCAGCGGGTGGTCCGAGACGTAGATGCCCAGAACCTCTTTCTCCTGGCTCAGCTTAAGGTGGCGGTCCCACTCCTGGCCATCCGGATCGGGCACGCTCACCTCAAAGCCCGAGCCCTCAACGTCGCCAAACATATCGAAGAACGACGTCTGGCCGCTCGCGCGGTCCTTCTGGCGCTTTACCGCGGCATCGATGATGTTCTCGGGGTTGTTCTTGTCCACAAAGTGCATCATCTGACGACGCGGATACCCCGTGGAGTCGAAGGCGCCTGCCTTGATCAGCGATTCGATCACGCGACGGTTGGCCTGGCTCGAGTCCACGCGCTCGACAAAGTCGTGCAGCGTCTTAAACGGACCGCCCGCCTCGCGCTCGGCGATAATCGCCTGCGCCACGCCGGTGCCCACGCCGCGGATGCCGGCCAGACCAAAGCGCACGCCCTCCTTGGTAGCCGTGAACTCGGTACCGGACTCGTTGACATCTGGCGAAAGCACGGGGATGCCGTCGTGACGGCATGCCGAGACGTAGTGCACGATCTTGTCGGTCTTACCCGTATAGGACGTCAGAACGGCCGCCATGTACTCGTGCGGATAGTGCGCCTTGAGCCACGCCGTCTGCATAACCAGGATGGCGTAGCCGGCGGAGTGCGACTTGTTGAAGGCGTAGGACGCGAACTCAAGAACATCGTCCCAAATCTTCTGGGCGACCTCGCGCGTGTAGTTGTTCTTGATAGCGCCGTTCATCCAGTGGTCGTAGGTGGTCTCGTCCGAGCCATCCTCCCAGTGCAGCACCGTCGACGTGAGCAGCTTAATCTTTTTCTTAGCCACGGGCTTACGGATACGCGAGTCCGATTCGCCCTTGGAGAAGCCGCACATCTCGACGGAGATGAGCATAACCTGCTCCTGATAGACCATGGTGCCGTAGGTTTCGCCCAGGATGTCGTCCAGACGGTCGTCGTAGGAGACAGCCGGTTCCTTGCCGTTCATACGGTTGATATAGGACGAAACCATGCCGGCGCCCAGCGGTCCCGGGCGGTACAGAGCGATCAATGCCACGACGTGCTTGTACTCGGTGGGCTTCATGTTCTTGATCGTGGCCGTCATGCCGGCGGACTCGACCTGGAAGACGCCGGCGGTGTGGCCGGAGCCCATGAGCTTAAAGATCTCGGGGTCGTCAAAGGGAATCTCTTCCTCTTTGATGTCGATGCCGAAGTTCTTTTTGATGTTGGCCTTGGCCTTGGAGATAACCGTCAGCGTACGCAGACCCAGGAAGTCCATCTTGAGCAGGCCCATGTCGGCAACGGTATGGCCCTCGTACTGGGTAATCTCGACGCCGCCCTTGGTATCGAGCTTGGTGGGCACGTGCTCGTTGACGGGGTCGCGGCAAATCAGAACGGCGCACGCGTGCACGCCCTCGCCACGGGTAAGGCCCTCGATCGAGAGCGCCGTGTCGATGATGCGGCGGGCGTCGTCGTCCTTTTTATAGGCCTCGGCAAAGTCGGGGTTAAACAGATCCTCTTTGCCGGGTTGCTTTTCGAGCACCTGCTTGAGCTTGACCTTGGGGTCGCTCGAGACCATCTTGGACAGGCGCTGGCCCATGTAGACCGGGTAGTCCAGGACGCGCGCGGCGTCGTTGATGGCCTGCTTGGCCTTAATGGTCGAGTAGGTGATGACGTGGGTAACCTTCTCGGGGCCGTAGAGCTGGCGAACGTGCTCCACGACCTCGAGGCGCCGCTCATCGTCGAAGTCCATATCGATATCGGGCATCTCGGTACGCTGCGGGGACAGGAACCTCTCGAACATCAGGCCGTTCTCGAGCGGGTCGAACGCGGTGATGTTCATGGCGTAGGCGACGATAGCGCCGGCGGCCGAGCCACGGCCGGGGCCGACGCCGATGCCGTTGTCCTTGGCCCATTGCACGTACTCGGCAACGATCAAAAAGTAGGCGGCAAAGCCCTTGTCGCAGATGACCTTGTATTCGTACTCAAAGCGCTCTTTGATGTTGACGCCGCCGATCTCGCGCGTGGCCCAGTCGTCACCGTAGTGCTGGCGCAGGCCCTTCTCGCACTCGCGGCGGAACTGGCTCTCGTGCGTCTCGCCGGGATCGAGCAACGGGAAGCGCGGCAGGATGATGGAGTCCCAGTCCAGCTCAACGTAGCACTTGTCGGCGATCTCGAGCGTGTTGTCGCAGGCCTCGGGGCAATACGGGAACATCGCCCGCATCTCCTCCTCGGTCTTCATGTAAAACTCCGAGCCGGTCATGCGCATGCGGTTAGGGTCGTCGACCTTGGCGTTCATGCCAATGCACATGATGACGTCCTGCACGGGCGCGTCCTCGCGGCGCAGGTAGTGGAAGTCGTTGGTGGCGATGACCTTGACGCCCACCTGCTTGGCGATGTCGATGAGCGTGCGGTCCATCTGCTCGTCGGTCAGGCCGTTGTCGGTGGTGATGCCGTGTTCCTGGATCTCGATGTAGAAGTCGCCGGGCTCGAAGGTGTCACGGAAGGTCTCGGCCCACTTGATGGCGCCCTCCATGTCACCGCGGTCGATGTACTTGGGGATGATGCCCGCGATGCAGGCGCTCGTGCAGATCATGCCCTTGGCGTGGCGGCGCAGGTTGTCGAGCGTCACGCGCGGCTTGTAGTAAAAGCCCTGCACGGCGGCCTCGGAAACCGTCTGCATCAGGTTGACGTAGCCCTCTTGGTCCTTGGCCAGAAGGATCATGTGGTAGAGCTCAGGCTTGTGGTCGCGAGCAAGGGTCTCGTCCGGCGTAAAGTAGACCTCGCAGCCAAAGATGGGCTTGATGACCAGGGGCGGCTTGAGCTCGTCGATGTTGCCCTTCTCGTCCCACATGGCCATGTCCTTCACATACTGGGCATGCTCGCGCGGGTTTTCCTCGGGATCGGGCTCCACCAGCTCGTCGCGGCGGTCCTTTTCCAGGAAGGCCTTGTCGTGGCTCCAGGTTTTGTACTCGGGCGTGTTGTGGTTGACGGCGTCGCAGGCCAGCGCCAGGTCGGGCACGCCATACATGTAGCCGTGGTCGGTAATGGCCACGGCGGGCATGCCCAGCTCAACGGCACGGTTGACCATATCCTGGATACGGGTTGCGCCGTCGAGCATGGAAAAGACAGTGTGGTTGTGCAGATGGACGAATGCCATGTGATGAGCTCCGATGCGGGTTCGTGTTCTGACTGAACGATTTTACCCCACGGCACGGACAGCACCCGAACCTAGCCAAACCCACACGGCTCCTCTTGCAGTTGCGGTGAAATACGGACTGTTTGGCGGCTTTTTTGGCCAAAACAGTCCGTATTCCACCGCAAGTTATCTGAGGGCTAGAAGTTGTAGGTGACCACTTGAGGTTCGGCGGGTTCGACGAAGAGGGTCGGATCCGGCTGCTCCACGCGGACGAACTTGACGGTCACGGCCTCAAAGCCCGCCTTGTGCAACACGTCGGCGTAAACGCGCGCCTGCAGGGCGTGCTTCTCGAGCAGCTGGTCCGGCGTCTCGTCCGGCGTGCCGCCCGTCTTGTAATCAATGACCAGGGCGCGCGACGGATCGGCCGGGTCGGTGGCCAGTGCATCGATGGCGCCCTCGGCATAGGCACCGTAGCGAGCGATGTCCTCGTCCTCGCAGCCCAGCGAAAAGAACGGCACCTCGGCGCGAACGCACGGCCACGCGAGCAGATCGGCACGAACAGCCGACTTGAGCCAGCGGTTCAGGGCAACGTCGAAGCGTTCGCGCTGCTCCGGCGTCAGGCGCCACAGGCGCGCCAGAGCATCGGCACGCTCAGCGGGCAGCGCATCGGAACCCATCTCGATCAGCCACTGGCAGGCGGCATGGAACGCCGAGCCCAGCGCCATGGGGTTGCCGGCGGGCTCGACAGCGGCCACGTCCGCATCCGTCATCTCGGAACCATCCGACTCCGCATCATCGCCAGCCTCGTCCATGGGCACACGCGCCTCGGCGGCACGGTCTTCTGTCTCGGCATGGAGCGCCGCGGCGATTGACGAGTAGCTATACGAGTCACGCACCGGAAATGGACAGATGCCCATGCGCACGCCCACTGCCTGGGGATACACAAGCTCAAACGAATCGGGCTTGGGGTCGGCAGGACCAGGGACGATTGTACTGGCCGAATCGTCGGCAGCATCTGCATCGGCATCGCCGCGGACAAGCCTGCCCTCGACATCCAGCGAAGCGTTGGCCTCAAACGCCTGCTCGCCAAAGGTAAAGCCCGCGAGCGAGATGAGCTCGTAGTCGCCCGGCTTGGAGTTGTCGAACACCAAACGGTCGCTATCGAGCTGCGGCATGTCCAGAGCGTCCGTCGGCAGAATGCGGCGCAGGACATCGTAGGTCAGATCCGTCTCGACATCGAAGGTCGGCGCCGCCACCTTGCCGCGGCTCACGCCGGCATCCATCGCCAAGATCACCAGCTCGCGCGCACGCGTCATGGCGACATAGAGCAGACGAGCCCGCTCCTCGAGCGAAAGCTGCAGGTCGTCGTTGCGCAGGCGAACGAATGCCTCGGCGGGAGAACCCGTCGCGCAGACATCCTCCATGAGCTCCGGCGGTAGCCACAGCGACGTGCCCTTGCCCTTAAACGCGTGCTCAAACTGCTTTTTGACGTCGTCGCCCTTCACAAAGGTTCCGTCGGTGAGCTTAACGCCGTCGAAGCGTGCCGGCAGCGCCACGACCTGCGCTCCTCCCTCGACGCGACCCATCTGTGCCGCACCCGAGGGCTTACGCACGCCAAAGCACTCGGCGACCGCCACGACCGGATATTCCAGACCCTTAGAGGCGTGAACCGTCATGATGCGCACCGCGCCGTCGCCCTCCTCGTTGAGGGCACCCGGGGCTTCCTTGCCCGCCAAGAAGCGGTCGAAGGCCAGCGCGATGGAACGCGGCGAGTTACCGAACTCGGCCTCCGCCTCGGCCACGGCGTCGAGCGCCTTGAGCACGTTGGCGGCAATGGCCTTGCCTTCGGGACCGCGCTGTGCCAGACGCACAAACCAGCCGGAGGCGTTGACCACGTCGCGCGCGATGGCGGCGAACGAATCGCGGCCCACGCGACGAAGCGCATACCGCAGCACCTCGCGGGCGCGCGTCACCAGCGGCAAGTCTTGCAAACCCGGCACGTCGAAATCACTCATGATGCCCGCATCGATGTTGCGGCGCGACGTCTCGCCTGTCTGCTCGTCGAGTTTGGTCGCCAGCGCCAGGAACTCCTGGGCGCCGAGCGCAAACATCGGCGAGGCGAGCAGCGGCATAAGGCCCTGCGCCGTATCGGCCGGATTGGCGAGCGCGCAGACCAGGGCACGCACCGTCTGCACCTCGGCAGCCTGGGCAAAGACCGAGCCGCCCGCGATGACGCAGTCGAGCCCCTGATCGCGGAAAGCCTGCGCGTAGACATCTGCGTTGGTCATGCGGCCCAGCAGCAGCACCATGCCGCCCTGGGGCTGGCCGGCATCGGCAAGTGCGCGGAAGCGTTCGGCGATCGCACGGGCCTTGGCCTGTGTGCGCTCCTGCGTACTGCCGCCGGCAACAAAGAGGGCCTGGCGACGCGAGGCGTCCGCCACCAGCGTGTCCTTGCGGCCGTCGCTCGCCTCAAGATCCAAAAAGCCCTGCATCAGGCCGCCATCGTCGCCATCAAAGACGCGCGCCACGTAACGCAGCACCTCGTCATGGCTGCGGAAGTTGCGCACGAGCTTAACGAGCTCGCCAGCAGGGGCGTCGGCCGCGGCAGTCGCCTCGGGCGCGGTAGACGAGCCCACCTTGCGCTCCTGGCGACGGAAGACCTCGACCTCGGCGCCGCGGAAGCGGTAGATCGACTGCTGCGCATCGCCCACGGTACAAAGCGCACGCTCCCCCGCGCCGGTCAGGTAACGGATCAGGTCGACCTGCATCTGGTCGGTATCCTGGAACTCGTCGATCATGACCATCTTAAAGCGGCCCTCGTAGGCGGCTCGGATGGCGGGATAATCGCGCAGCGCCTCATATGCCATGCGCAGCAGATCGTTATTGTCGAGCGCGGACTGGTCGGCCTTGAGCGCACGGTACTCCGCCTCCACGGAACGGGCCAGGCCCACCAGCGCATCGAGCGCCGGGCCACCGCAGGCAAGCACGATATTGATAAACGCATCGGCGGCCTCGGCCTTGAGCAGCTCGGCTTGCTCCTTAGGGAATGCCTTGCTCGCGCGCGGCATGGTGCACGACATCATGAGTCGCGCCGCATCGGCCATGGTCTTGCCGCTCGCCTCGAACGCGTCGATGGCATCGAGCGCCGCCTGCGCCTTCTCGGTCGAGGCCTTGCTCGCACCCAGCGCCGCACGATAGGCATCGGCGAGTGCCGAGGTATCGGCCTGGCCGCGCGCCACGCGCACGTCGTCCATACCGCCCGGCAACTGGCTCGACAGCTCCAGCAGGTCGCGCACCAGACCCTTGATGGTCGTACCGCCGCCAAAGGAACCGCCCTCGCCCGCCATGGGATACCAGGCATAGAGGGCCTTGAGCGATGCCGCGAGCTCGGGGGCGGCATCGGGTGCCGTCGCGCGACCCAGCACATGCTCAACAGCCTGATCCATGAGCTCGTCGGTATCGGTGAGCACCGTGAACTCGGGGTCGATGCCCAGCTCCAGCGCGTGCGCGCGCAGGATACGCGAGCACATGCCGTGAATGGTCGAAATCCACGCGTCGTCGACGGTCAGTGCTTCCTCGTCCATACCCTCGTCGATAAGCGCACGGCGCACGCGGTCGCGGATCTCGGCCGCGGCATCCTTGGTAAAGGTGATGGCGAGCACCTGGTCCAGATGCTCGACGAACGGACCGGATTCGGGCGAGAGCGCATAGACGATGCGGCGCGTGAGGGTAAAGGTCTTACCCGAACCGGCGCCCGCCGAGACAAACAGCGGGCGGTCGAGCGTTTTGACAATCTGCAGCTGTTGCGGCATCAAAGTCGAAAGATCCATGGTCTACACGTCCCTCCTTACAAACGTTCCTTCGTGGTTATACGAGCAGCGGGCATGCGCGGCCTGCGTCGACGCCGGGTCGACAGCAGCGACGTTGCCCGCCTCGAGTTCGCGCAAGCGCTCGGCGATGCCGGCCTCCACGCGATCGAGCAGGGCGTCGAAGTCCATGCTGCCACCCTCGCCGGGGAAACCTTTCTTAAGGCCCGGGATGCGGCCGTCGCCGCGCTCTTCCTCGAGCAGCTCGGCGCTCGCGGCACCGCGCAGCGCGGGCTTGCCGCCCTTGGTCGAAAAATAGAGCGCTGCACGGGTATCCAAGCCCAGTGCCCGACGCATGGCCTGCGCGTAGATGAGCGTTTGGGTATGGGGCGGCAGCCAGCGCGGGTCGTCGATGGGAGCCTCGCCCGTCTCCTCGTCACGCACCGTGGGGTCGGCAAGCTTAAACTCCTCAACGCCCGAACGATGCTTGTAGTCGATTACCACGGCGCGGTTCTCGGCGTCCACATCCACGCGGTCGATGCGCCCGCCGAGTGGCCAACCGGCATACTCGACCTTAAGCTCATTAAAGGCGAACTCAAGGTAGCGTGGCGCAAAGGGGGCAAGTGCCTCGGACTCGTAGGCGAGCACGCCTTCCAGCTGCGGCAGAATCTCGGCCACCTGACGTTCCTCTACCGGAGAGAGCGGCACGAGCGGACCCTCGGCACCGCGCTTGCCGGCGTGCTCGGCCAAGGTCTCGTCAAAGACCTCGCGCAGCAGCTCCTGTGCGCGCGGCAGGTTCTCGGGCGTCACGCGCTCCATGCCCTCTTGGGGCAGACGGGCATGCAGATGCTCCAGCACGTCGTGGACAAAGTTGCCCTTCTCCATGTTGCCAAAGCCCGCGTCGATAGACTGGGGCTTGACGCGATACGACACGAACCAGCACAGTGGGCAGGTAGAATAGGCCTCGATCTGCGAGGCGGACGTCAGACGCGGCACGAGCGGCGCGTCCTCGCCCTCGCCATCGCGACGGCGCAGGACCAGATACGGAATGGCTTCATCGCTCAGATGCTGAGGAGCTTCGCAGGTCACGCGCTCGCGCCTAAAACCTTCGCCTGCAGCGGGATCAAAGTCGGCGATGATATCGCCCTCGCCCACGCGCGTGGGCTTGGCAGCGCCAGCGGCCTCGGCATGTGCCCGCAGCTCGGTCCATACGGCTGCCGGGTAGCACTCGCGCGCCTGGCGATCGTGCGTCACGCGGGCGAGCGCGACCGGACCGCTCGCCGCCTGCATCGCACGGCCAAAGCGCACGCGCAACAGGGCGGCGGGCTCCAAAGACACGCCGTCGCGGCGCAGCTCGGCCGTCAATGTGGCAAGCGGGCCCTCTTCGTGCGAAAGCGGATAGCTGTCCAGGTCGACATCGGCAAACAGCACGGCATCGTAGCCGCCAGGACGCAAAACCGACGCATCGGCAAGCGACACGAAGCGCACTTGTGCCCGTGGCGTGCGATCGACCTCGTAGGTCGCGTAATCGTAAGCGGTACTGCGCTTGTCCACCTTGGTTCGAACGCCGTCGAGAACCGGCACGGTCGCGGCCTGCGACACGTCGAGTGCGCGAGCATCGTTCATAAGGATGTCGATGACATGACGCAGCAGAGCCGTCTCTGCCTGGCGACGGGCCTGGCCGTCAAGGCCGCCTAGGGCGCGATCGGGCAGCGCCTCGGCAACGGCGAGCATGGCCTTGAGCGCCGTCACGGGTTTGTCGCGCCACAGCGCCTGAAACACGTCCGAGACCACGCATGGCACGTTCTTAAACCAGTTATCTTCGCTAGCGGCCTTGCGGGCGCCCCTCACCTGGCCCTGCACGCTCTGCAGCAGGCTCTTGACGCCCGCAGTGGTTTTGTTGCGCGACAGGCGCATGTTCTTGTCGAAGCCGCGGGCGCTCGCGGCGTCGGCACCCGAAAGCGGGCTATAAATCCAGTCGGTAAGCTCTGAAGCGGGCCACCACTCGGTCTTGGAAGCGGTGCCCTCGTCGGCGGCTTTCATACGCTCGATCAGGTTGGCGAGCGCCGTAAACTGCCTGCCCGCGATGGACTGGGAAAACGCCGTGAACTCAGTCGTCTCGGCCGCAATGTGACGCGCCGCCAGACGAGAGGCGAGTTCGCCGAACAGCTGGGGTGCCCGGGCAGAAACAACGAGCACGCGCACGGGGTCGGCAGAAGCGCCGTCGACCTCGGAACCCCGGCACGTTTTTACCAGATCATCAATTGCGTCCGCATAAGCATGAGCACGGGCATGGGGGCCAGCGACCTCAATAAAGGCAGGCTGAGCGGCGGTCCCGTAAGCGGCATCAGACGCGCCGACACCCTCCCCTAGCGGCGCGATCTCAAACAACACATCGCGGGCATCAAATGCCGTGGCAAGCTCCTCGCGCATCGCCGCCTGCTCGCGGGCAAGCAGCACGACGACCTCTCCCCCATTGTTCGCCACGGCCGACAGCAGCTCGAGCAGGCCGTGCGTAAACGTTGTGATGCCGCGCACACATACCGCGCGGGCGCACGCCGGAAGGCCGTCGGCCAGCACCTCGGCCATAAGGTCAGCCGCCTCGCAGGGCTCGACCATGTCTCGACGGTCCAAGCCGCTCGCATAGGCACTCAACAACTCGAACACGCGAGCCTCGGCGTCGCTCTTGGGATCGCACCGGCAAACGTCGCCGCAGCAGCGTTCGGCGCCCGTTCCCGCTACGCCCGGCAGCACATCGCGGGCCATGCGCGCGAGCATGCGCACCGTGCCCTGACTGCGCGAAAGCGGCTGCAGGTCGGCATCGTCGCGACGGGCGATCATGTCCGAGAACAGCATCTGGCGCTGCATGTTGTCGACGAAGCTGCGGCCATCGCCCATAAGCTCCCACAGCGAACGAAGCCACGACGCGGGGGTTTTGTAGTCAACGCCCAGCGAGACGCCAGCAACCGCAGCATCGTGACGGCACAGGTCGAGCTCGGCAAACGAGGGCGCCAGCAAAACGGCACGCCCGTGGCGGGCAACCAGGTCGGCGAGCAACGCCGCCTCGGCATTGCTCAAGTCCGTACCGGTATTGGTGGTATAGATTCGAACAGGCATGGTCCTCCACTCAAACCGTTCGCAATAATCAATGCATCCATCCTACCCGCCCACGCGGACAGATTTGCCCCACGCCAACAGATTTCCTCCGTCCCCGAGGGATCAAAAAACCGCCCCCGAAGGGGCGGCTCCAGTTGATTCGTTTGTTGCCGTTGGCCTACTCGCCATCTTCCAGTTTGATGAGGATTTTGCGATAGCCACCGTACTCGCCGTTGAGCGCCTTGGACACGCGGCTCACCGTGGTGGACGAAGCGCCGGTGCGGGCCTGAACCTCGACATAGGGCTCGCCCTCATCCAGATAGCGCGCGACCTGCAGGCGCTGAGAAAGATCGCAAATCTCGCGCGGCGTGCAGATATCGGTTAAAAACGCCTGGATATCGTTCTCGTCATCCAAAAGACTAAATGCGTGGACCAGCTGCTTGACATCAGGCTTGTCAAACATGTTCTCGATATTCATCGATCACCGCCAAACCCGCCAAAAGGCATCGAAGTTGATACTGACATCGGGCATCGTTCGCCCGTAAATATGCAATAAAACTATGCATGGGCCATTTGCCCGTAGCAGTGTAGCACACCACCAAACTAAAGTGACAAGACTCTCTGTCAGCGGCACGTTTTTCAGGACGAACGCCGTTTAGAAACCGAATGCGCACGTAAGCTCCACGAATATTTGAGACAATGGGCGCCCAAACACCGCGGCGCGCCCGCGCAACCATCCAAATCGCCGCCGCAAGCCGCTTCACGCGACGCCAGCAACCCCGGCGCAAGAAAGGATTCACGCCATGCGCTTTATGCTTAACTGGCTCTTCACCTCGATCGCCATCGCGATCGCCACGTTCCTCGTCCCCGGCATCCAACCTTTCGGCTTTGCCGAGGCCTGGGTCTGCTTTGCCTTTGTGGGACTGTTCCTCAACATCGTCGATTCGTTCGTCAAACCGTTCCTCACGGTCATCTCGCTGCCGCTCACGATCATTACGCTCGGCATTTTCCAGCTCGTGCTCAACAGCTTTATGCTGGAGCTCGCCAGCTACCTGTCGGTCAACCTGTTGGGCGTCGGCATCTCCATCGCCGGCTTTGGCTCGGCCTTTATGGGCAGCATCCTAGTGTCCATCATGCGTAGTATCCTCGATAGTATTGCCGAAGAGTAGAACGCCCCCGATACACAGACGCATCGAACCAAATCAAAGGCCGCCCATCGCAAAAATGGGCGGCCTTCTTATTTGCCAAGTCTCAGAGGGCAAGAAAATCTATCATTTCCACCCCATCCCCAAATGGCAGGTGGGCTAGATGACGTAGTCGTAGCCATGGTTGGGGGCGACAAGCTGATCGAGCGTCACACCGTTGAGGTAGTCGTTGATAAGCTTGTCCAGGTTCTTCCACACGTCGAGCGTGGGGCACTCATCAGATCGCGAGCAGCCCTTGCAGTCGCCATCCAGGCAGGCGACCGGTGCCAGGCTGCCCTCGGTCAGGCGCAAGATCTCGCCCACCGTGTACTGCTCGGGCGGGCGCGTGAGCACATAGCCGCCGCCCTTGCCACGCATGCCCGAAAGCATGTTGGCGCGCACGAGCGTAGCCAAGATGTTCTCGAGGTACTTCTCCGAAATCCCCTGTCGCGCCGCGATCTCTTTGAGCGGGATGCGACCGGCCGCCTGGTGCTCGGCCAGGTCAACCATAACGCGCAGGGCGTACCTGCCCTTAGTAGAAACCAACATATATAGTGCTGCCTTTCGGTCTTTTAGTCCGTTGAAATTCTAGCCGAAAAATTGGCTTTGGAAATACCTGTTCCGGTCAAGATGGTTAATCGACTCGTAATAATCTTCTATTTCCTATTGCATTACTAGGCTTTAGTGTCTACTATGCTTGCCAACAGCCAAACGAACAACCTATAAGGTTTATAGGTTTAGCTGCTAGACACGCCGTAAAACCACACGGCAACCAGCAACTTGAACACTTTGGAGGTTCACCATGAGCAAGGTTTACACGTCCATCGATCAGCTTATCGGCCACACCCCGCTTCTGGAGCTCACTCACTTTGAGGCCGACGAGGACCTCAAGGCTCGCGTGCTCGTCAAGCTGGAATACTTCAACCCCGCCGGATCCGTTAAAGACCGCGTCGCCAAGAACATGATTGACGAGGCCGAGAAGGCAGGCAAGCTCGTGCGCGGCGGCGACTACACAATCATCGAGCCCACGAGCGGCAACACCGGCGTCGGCATCGCCTCTGTGGCCGCCGCCCGCGGCTACAAGGTGATCATCACCATGCCCGAGACCATGTCCGTCGAGCGCCGCAAGCTGATGCAGGCATACGGTGCGCAGCTCGTGCTCACCGACGGCTCCAAGGGCATGAAAGGCGCTATCGCCAAGGCCGAGGAGCTGCAGAAGGAGACTCCCAACAGCATCATCGCCGGCCAGTTTGTGAACCCCGCCAACCCCGCCATTCACAAGGCCACGACCGGCCCCGAGATCTGGGACGACACCGACGGCCAGGTCGACATCTTCGTCGCCGGCGTTGGCACCGGTGGTACCGTGACCGGCGTGGGCGAGTTCCTCAAGGAGCAGAACCCCGAGATTAAGGTCGTCGCCGTCGAGCCCGCCACCTCCCCGGTGCTCTCCAAGGGTCAGGCCGGCCCGCACAAGATCCAGGGCATCGGCGCCGGCTTTGTGCCCGACGTCCTCGACACCCAGGTCTACGACGAGATCATCCCCGTCGAGAACGACGACGCCTTTGCCACCGGCCGCGCCGTGGGCCACAAGGAGGGCGTGCTCGTGGGCATTTCGTCCGGTGCCGCCGTGTGGGCCGCACTGCAGCTGGCCAAGCGCCCCGAGAACGAGGGTAAGACCATCGTGGCCCTGCTTGCCGACACCGGCGAGCGCTACCTGTCCACGGCACTGTTCCAGGACTAGAGCTTCTCGTTCTTAGAACGAGTCCAAGGCACGCCGGTCTCCCCTCTCTTCTGGCAGCCTGGGCTCATCCCAACAGGGTGTCCCACATGACGCCCGAACTTGCTACAATGTCTGCGGCGCGGAACCAGCCTCCCGCGCCGCTTTTCTTTTTTGGCCACATGCCACCAAGGAGAACCTCCCCATGCACAACAAGCGCGTGCTCGTCGCCATGAGCGGCGGCGTCGATTCCAGCGTGACCGCGTACCTGCTCAAAAGCCAGGGCTACGAATGCGTCGGCGCCACCATGCGCCTCACCTGTCCCGCGCCCGATCCCATCACGGGCATGAGTAAGGTCGACCGCGACATCGCCGATGCAAAGGCCGTCGCCGAGCGCCTGGGGATACCCCACCATGTGCTCGACCTGCAGCAGACGTTCGACCGCAACGTTATCGAGCGCTTTGTGAACGCCTACCAGGAGGGGCTGACGCCCAATCCGTGCATTATCTGCAACCGCCACATTAAGTTTGGCGCGCTGCTCAATGCGGCGCTGGACATGGGCTGCGACTACATCGCCACGGGACATTACGCCAAAACAAACCAGGCGGCAGACGGCACCTGGCAGCTCCACCGCGGCGAAGATCCCAAAAAGGACCAAAGCTACTTTTTGTATTCGCTTACGCAGGAGCGCCTGGCGCACACGATCTTTCCGCTGGCGGGCCTGGACAAAGAGCGCGACGTGCGCCGCATAGCCGCCGAGCAGGGCTTTACCAACGCCAAGAAGGCCGAAAGCGAGGACATCTGCTTTATTCCAGACGGTGACTACGCGGGCTATATCGAGCGCCGCTGCGGACATCCCGCTGCACCGGGCGACATTGTGTGGCGCGACGGCAGCGTGGTCGGACGCCACAACGGCGCGCTGCGCTATACCATCGGCCAGCGCAAGGGCCTGGGCGTCGCGATGGCACATCCCGTGTATGTGACGGGCGTCGACGCCGCCAACAACACCGTGCATCTGGGCGAGGCAGAGGACCTGGCGGCCGCTGCCCTCACGGCCGATGAGTGGATCTGGAGCGCGCCGGACGCACACATGGAGGCGGAGCTCGACGCCGGCGGCATTCGCGTAGGTGCCAAGTACCGCTACCGTCAGAAAGACCAGGCAGCGACCCTTACGCGTGATGAAGACGGGCAAATGCTGATAACGTTTGACGAGCCGCAACGAGCCATCGCCCCCGGCCAAGCCGTTGTAGTCTACCGCGGCGACATCGTCCTGGGCGGCGGTACCGTGACCGGCGCGCTTAAGTAGCCGCGGGTTTATCGCTGCACGTGTCGAAGCACTTCAACAGCGGCACCAACCTCGATTACGCGACGCTCGAGGCCGCGGCAAATGGCCTCGAGTCGACCCTCCGCCGTCGCCCATTCGCTCTGCGAAAGAATCTCGATCGCCTCATCAACAAATCCGTCCAGTCGCGATGCGTCGAACCAACCGAGTGAGTCCGCAAGCGCCAGCTGGACGGAAGGGTCGGGCCCAAACGGCTTAGCGGAAAACCCAAACTCCCCAGCTGCGAGCACGGCAGTTGGTACGTTGTACCACAGGCAGTTGCCGCTATCGAACAGCGGAGCAGGCCTTATCTCCAGGGTGTCAACATTGCGGATGATGCCGAAGTTTCGCCAATGGCGGTCGCTGTTGGCCAAAAGGGCATCGCAGACAATCATCTGCGACATAGACCTTCTCACAGCGGCCTCATCGACACCATGCTTGCCGAGGTAGCAACAGTATCGATCGTATGTCGAGTCTCCCCGCTGGCTACCAAGTGCGCCCTTAACGTAAACAGCCGGAACGTATTCCTCGCGGCCGTCAAGAAAGTCGTCGCACAGACACACAGGGCCATCGAACATCCGCTCAACCGTATAAGGAACAAACTCGCCCTCCGACAGCAAGCGACGATGTAGGGCCGTTGCAACTGCCTCGTTAAAGGGACGCTGATCGTCCACGCCACACCCCTTGACCAGGATGCGAACACCGTTGCGAATCATCCACGATTTAGGAAGCTCGCCCTCGGATGTGTTGTCGGGATTTTTAAGACCGATGCCTTCCAGCCAACCCGAACGCTCTTCGGACGCCGATCGCTCAAAATCGTTCTCGAAGTAATTGAGGTTTCGCCATTCGAACCCGTCGCATTCTGCCGGCCGCAGCCAATAACAATCCGAAAGTGATAGGCCCAGGCACCGAACCGGAACCTCAACGCCGTTAGCAATCCCCAGCTCGCGGTAGCGCGAAATAAGCCCAGGGCGAACATCGGGCACCGACCGATGGCTCCACCACACGTTGAGCTCCCGTTTATTCACCGTAGGAGAAGAGCTCGAGCACGTGCCAAACGGCATCCTCTGCGCATCGAGTACCTCGGCGATTTCGAAGGGGAACTCACGCGTCGGATCAAATGAGACACGCGCAACCTCGTAATCGGCGGACATCAGCGTAAACTTGCGCCCCACATCGGCCGCAGGACGGCGTCCACGTTTGCGGACCTTTTGATAAGCGACCGCGGAATTGTACTCGACCATCTTCCGTCCGCCCACAATATCGCACGCGAGCGTTCCCGATGCGGCAAGTTGAGATATGCGGGCTTTCGTAACGCCCAGCAGGCGGGCAGCATCACCCATAGACAAGTACTCAGACGTATCCATACACCGCATCACCTCGTTAAGTAATTTAAACGTTTAGTTAATAGATTACATACATCATAATACTAAACGACCCAAAGCGAAAAAAGGCCCGAGAAATCGGGCCTTAGCGATTGGTCAGCCGAGTCGCAAACTACTCCCCTAGCGCTGAACGTAGGCGCGAACCAGCTCGTAGGTATTGCGCACGCCGTCGATGTGGCTGCGCTCGTAGTTGTGGCTCGCGTACACGCCGGGGCCGATCAGGCCGTGACGGATGTCGTAGCCGGCCGAGAGCGTGGCCTCGACGTCG
Organism: uncultured Collinsella sp.; assembly: GCA_905199225.1. GTDB lineage: Bacteria > Actinomycetota > Coriobacteriia > Coriobacteriales > Coriobacteriaceae > Collinsella. The sequence goes on from CAJKFS010000009.1 coordinate 60,292, forward strand.
GATCCGTAATGCGGGTACACATCGATGGCGTAATCGAGCTCCAGCTCGCGCGCGATGTTGGACAGCGTGGTTACCAGGTCGTAGTTGTACGGACCACCCGAATCCTTGGCGCAAATCGAAACCATGCGCTCGGTGCAGCCCAGGTCGTCACCCACGCAGCCCATGTCCACGCTGATCATCTCGCGCGTGTCGGCCGGCACAAAGGCACCGCCGTGGCCGACCTCCTCGTACACCGTAAAGAGCAACGAAACCTTGCGCGAAAGCGTCACCTCGCCTTCGGCGACGGCGCGGGCCAAACCCAGCAAAATGGAGGCCGACAGCTTGTCGTCCAAGAAGCGACTCTTGATGTAGCCGCTCTCCGTCACCGTGGTACGCGGATCCATAGCGATGATGTCGCCGGTCTGAATACCCAGCTCGAGCACATCATCCTTGCTATCGACGTTCTCGTCGAGCAAGATCTCCATGTTCTTCTCGATGGTTTTGACCGGCTCATCGGCCACGTGCGCCGAAGGCTCGGTATTAAGAACCACACCCGTGTAGACATTGCCGTCGCGCGTATAAACGGTGCAGTTCTCGCCATCGGCCGTAGACCACTGATGCCCGCCGAGGGTCGTGGGGCGCAGGCGACCATTGTCCTTAATGGAGCGCACCATGGCGCCCAGGGTATCGACATGGCTCGCCAACACAAGCGGCTCGCCCTCGCCGCCAAGCTCAACCAGTACGTTGCCCTTATTGGAGCGCTCGGGCCCAAAGCCCATATCACGCAACGTTTCCATCAGATAATCAGTCGCCGCACGGGTATAGCCCGTAGGCGAAGCAATCGAGGTAAGCGCCTTCAACTGGTCAGTAATATAGGAGAGCGTCTCCTCTAGAGAAGCATCGATTACAGAAGCCATGTGCATCCTTCCAAGCAAAACTAAGACCGAGTCCCGATTTTAACTGTTCTGCACGCGCAAGGCTCTGGGAGCCGAGCCACCTCCAGACGTCCTCGCGCCGATTTTGCGCGCGCACGGTTTACAATCCCAATCTTGCATAAATCCTATAGGTATCTGCATAAAGATGAGGTATCTTTTTGCTTCGTCTCAGGGTACCCCACCTTGGGCCGTGCAAAAAACGGAGTATTCAGCACCGTGGGCCCCAACAGCCCCATCGCGAACGACAAAACGACGCGGTTACAGCAGTGTTGCAGGTCGTCGCAAAGCAAAAACTCAGTAACAACCCCCTCCGCTCATCGATAGCCCACCCACATTGGCTGTCGATAGGCGCCTGTGGGCCACTACGGCCCATTCACAACGTTATGCATTTTTAAGAGCTTGCTGAATACTCCCAAAAATGCACGCTGGGAAGTGCACCACCTATCCGCAGCGGGCAGTATGCCTTGGTTTTGCCCGTCTCGGGGCATCGACGCAGCACAAAAAGCCCCGCCG
>CAJKFS010000010.1 GCA_905199225.1 uncultured Collinsella sp.
TTTGCTTTTCATCGATCGCTCCTTCCGGGTGACTCTTATTTGTAATTCTACAGCAGCCATTTGTTTTTCAAAGAATTTGACTGTCCTAAATAACATGCACTTTCGCTGGAGGGTCGCTGTTTGGCGGCCCTCTTTTTTGCACAGGCGCGGTGGGATGGTAATATCGGGCGGGAGTCAGCCGCTCTGATAGAATCGTCCTTGCTGTCGGCAGCCCTCGTGCCGGGCAGAGCCCTCCATTTGATGGGAGGTGATGCCCATGACCGATTTCACCGAGCTCGTGAAGCTCCTGACCGCTATGGTCTCGCTCCTCACGGCCCTTGTCGGCCTTTCCAAGGCACTCAAGCAGGGCTCGAAGCCCAAAAAGAAAGGCCACCGTCGCTAAGACGATGACCCAACTTCATTAAGCAACGGCTCTGCCCAGCTCTCTACAACTTGGGCTGCCGTCGGCACCATTTTACCCTCCTGACGAGGAATTCGTCCATATTTCAAAAATCAAATCCTGTTCGCGCGTGAGCGTAAACTTTTAGTTGGGCAAATCCGGCAGATTGGAGCTTGAAACATGAGGGATATGCACCTCATGTCGCTCATAAAACGTCTCCTGACCTCGAAGGAGAACGTTTTTTAGCGATAAAAGGAGACATAAATATGATCTGGTTTACCAGCGATACCCACTTCGGGCATGAGAACGTGCTGAAGTTCACCGACCGCCCGTGGGAAACGATTTGGCAGATGAACGACGCCATCGTCGACAGCATCAACGGCAGTGTTGCCGTGGACGACGAGCTCTACATCCTGGGGGATTTCTCATTCAAGATGACCGCCCAGGACGCCTATGCCCTGCGCAAGCGGATCGCCTGCAGGCGCATCCACCTCATCCCGGGAAACCACGACAAGGACTGGACCCAGCCGGCGGTCGCTGGCGCCTTCACCGTGGAGCCGCCGATCTGCGTGCTCAAGATCGACGGGCAGAAGATCGTCCTGAGCCATTACCCCATGGCCGACTGGCAGGGTATGGGCCATGGATCGTGGCACCTCCACGGACACATCCACAGCGGCGGCGGCGCGTACAACGAGTTCAACCGCAAGCAGGGCCTTCTGCGCTACGACGTCGGTTGCGATGCCAACGGGCACTCCCCGGTGAGCCTCGACGAGCTGAGGGAATGGTTCGCCGGAGTCGACGAGCCGTGCGACCGGGTGAAATGGCCCTGGTGGGTCAACGAGACCGGCGACAGGCAGGTCGAGCGCGAGCTGGCGGCGTACAAGAGGGAAGAGGTGATCCGATGACGGTCTATGTGACGGGCGACATCCACAGTGGGCTCGACATGCAAAAGCTCCGCGACTGGGAGCTCAGCGATAGTCTTACCAGCGACGACTATCTCATCGTTGCCGGTGACTTTGGCTTTCCGTGGGACTTTTCTGCCGAGGAATGCGCCGACATCGCCTGGCTGGAGTCGCGCCCCTACACGGTACTGTTCGTCGACGGCAACCACGAGCGCTTCGACCACTGGGAGGAGCGTCCCATGGAACCGTGGCACGGCGGGCTGACGCAACGCCTGTCGGATACTTCGTCCATCCGCCGCCTCATGCGCGGGGAGGTCTTCGAGCTCGACGGGAAGACGGTCTTCACCATGGGCGGGGCGACGAGCGTCGACAGGGCGTACCGCATCCCGTACAGCTCGTGGTGGCCGCAGGAGCTCCCGGACGAGCGCGATTTCGATACCGCGCGGGCAAGGCTCGACGAGGTCGGCTGGAAGGTCGACTGCGTCATCACCCATACCTGCGCCACGCGCATGCTCTCGCCGACGCTCTACCCGGACCCAGGCTGGGAACGCCCCGATGTGGACCGGTTGACCGGATTCCTCGACGAGCTCGAGGACCGCCTGGACTACAAGCGCTGGTATTACGGACATTTTCACCGAGACGGCAATCCGGACGAACGGCACACGATGCTGTATGACCGGATCGTGGGGCTCGGGGACAAACTCCTGCCGTGGGGTGCGTACTGATGACGGTCTATGTGACGGGCGACGTGCACGGCAGGGCCGAGTACGGGTCCAGCCGGTTTACCTCCAAGTCTTGGCCGCTGGGCCGGACCCTGACGCGCGATGACGTGGTGATCGTGGCCGGCGACTTCGGCTTTGTCTGGGATGGATCCAACGCCGAGAAATACTGGCTCGACTGGTTCGAGTCGAAGCCGTGGACCACGTGTTTCGTAGACGGCAACCATGAGAACCATCACGCCTTGGCTAATCTGCCGGTACGGGAGTGGAACGGCGGGCTCGTCCATGAGGCGCGACCGCACGTGCTGCACCTGATGCGCGGAGAGGTGTTCGATATCGACGGACTCACAGTCCTTGCCATGGGCGGCGCCGCGAGCAACGACAGGCAGTATCGCAGGGAGGGGAGGAGCTGGTGGCCCGAGGAGATGCCGAGCGAGGAAGAGATGGAGCACTGCCGCGCCTCGCTCGACCGCGTGGGCTGGAAGGTCGACTACGTTGTGACTCACGAGGCTCCTGCTGACCTGGCAGAGCAACTATGCCGGGAGCGCGAACGCGAGTATCTGGACGACCGGCTGCAACGATTCCTTGGCGAGCTCGACGGGCGGCTCGGCTATCGCGTCTGGCTCTTCGGGCATTACCACGGCGACAAATGGTGCGACGCCAAGCATCGCCTCATCTACAAAGATATCGTTTCGATCGAAAGTACTGCGCCCGGTCTTCAGTTCTAGAAACCCTCTAGAAATGCTCTAGAGGGTTTCTAGAAAATTAGATGCTCTGCGGCCTACTCGCCCCTCTGGGTCATGACCTCGACCTTGGCCTCGGCCACGGCCGCCCGCTGCTCGGAGGCGGCAAGGCAGTCCTTGAGGGCGGCGACCTCGGCCATCAGGTCGCGCTGGGCCAGGAGTGCGTCGTTCAACTCGGCTTGGGCTTTCAGCGCGGCATCACGCTCGCCGCGCAGTCGCTCGATCTCATCGACCATGCCCACGGCCTCGGCATGGAGCTGGACGACCTGCCTGTCGAGTCCCCGAGCATCGGCGAGATATCTGACGCTCGCGGCATGGAGCTCGTTGTTCTCGATCTCGAGGCTCGCGGTATCGAGTTCGAACTTCTCCTCTATAAAGGCAATCCGCTCATTGCAGTCGGCCTCAATCTTTTCATTCCGATCCGTCGCCTCGGCGAGCTTGCGGCTGGATTCATCGAGCTGGGCCCTGAGCAACGCGTTCTCGGTCCTGAGGTCGCCCGTCTCGCGCAGCAGCTTCTCCCGCCACGTCGCCTCGATCCGCTCGGCGGCCTCATCGAGGACGGACTTCACGCCGTAGATCTTCCTGATTTTCTTCTCGTCTGCCATGGTGCGGCACTCCAATCAACAACAGGCATGGCTCCGCCATGCCATATGGCTGGGAACAATGCACGGCCGCTGTTGATTTGTGTTCGCCCTGCGATCGGTGAGTTCTAAAAGGCGTCTCAAGTCATGCGTTCACGCAGGTTTTCGGTTGGAGAAATACCGCACGTTTTCATGGTAACACGTGCCTTAAAGAACGGGCGGCCATATCGATTCGTTGTAAATAGCGTCTACGACGTGTTGGTGGCAGGAGGTGAGGGCGTTAAAGATGTCGAGAATGATTGTGGGAGTATTTTAGATGCAGGCATGAGAAAGGGTCGAATCGAAGTGTCTGGCCGGACGCCAATTGTCCGGGAACTGTTTCGGTTCGACCCTGCTTCATTTTACATCCGCGGCATGTTCTTGTGGGCATCCTGACGGTGACCGACTCTCACGACCTCGATAGTCGGTTTGTGGGCTTAAAGTTTCGGAGGCTCCCAAGCGTTTTCAATCGCGGCGCGGTAGATTGCGGCGTAATTAAGCATCCAGCTGCCATCACCAACTTTTTGAATATACCCCTTATCCTTCAGAGAGGTATAGGCCCGGGATATCGTGTTCTTACTCAGGCGGTAGTGATCCTCAATCCATTTGCTTTTAGCGCAGAAGCCCATGGGCCGTTTGTTTTTGGAAGGTTTTCCAAACTTCCATACAAGGCCGAGGATGAGACGCTCGGCGGCAACGGTGGTGACGCAGCACGCCCACTCGGGCACTGAAATAAAAATAGCCTTATCCATTTTTCCCGTAATCTCTCGTTGCTCAGTAGCATCATCGCTAAATATGTCGGAAATCGACGGAAGCTCGCTCATGTTTACCACCTAATCAAGGTGGGCGGTACGACCTTCAAGCTGCTTGAAAAGCTCGTAGAACGAGCTTTCAAACATGTAATTAGAGCGATGGATCTGGATGAGCTTGCCGGACTCTCGCATAAACTTGCGTGCGGTGTTTTCGCTCCAGCCAGTGAGTTCGCGGATATCGTTAACGCGGAGCAACCGATCGCACTGAGCGGCACCAGTGGGGAAAGTCGGTGTGGACGCCTGAGTGCTAATCTTTGGAGTAGCCATGATGAGCTATCCTTTCAATGAGGGCCCTCCCTGTGCTTGTAAGACGTACCAGGTTCATAAGCACTTGGGGGGCCGGTTTCTATGACTACATGCGTAGCCATCTGACAGCTTTAGCATGTATTAAAACTCATTAGATGTCAATCAAATAAAGCATCTACCTGCGGAAACGGTATTATAGTACCGTAATATTATGAAATAAACGATGAATGAAAAACATGCTATTTCTCGCTTCTCTGTATATAGGCGTTGATGAAGGCTTCGTAGCCTTTAACTGCTTTTATTTCTGATTGTTGAACGAGGCTTGTATACGTTTTGAGCGTGATATTGGGGTCCGCGTGGCCAAGAATACCTTGCACGCTTCTAACGTCCGATCCGTTCGCCAGCATAAAAGTGCTTACACAATGCCTGAGCTGATGCGGGCAGATGCCCTTATATAGTTTTCCGCCAGTCGAATTGTTCGGCTCATAGATTCCAAGATTGCAGCTAACTGCGAAATCGCGAAACCAATGGTTGAAGATGTAGTTTTTCATGTGACAGACAGTAGGGATCCCTTGCTCGACAGCAATATCGCTAATGATGGGAGTGCTGCCAGTCTGGGACAGCCCCAGAGAGGCCAGGAGCTCTTTTTGTATGGCTGACCATGATTGAAGACGTTCGGTCAAGGTTTCTCCAACGGGGATTTTGCGTTGGCTTTCTTGTGACTTGGGTGCCCTCAGTTCATGGTCGTTGGTGTACTGCCTGTCAATTTTCAAGGTTTTATTGGCAGGGTCCCAATCGCGCCATTCGAGGCCCAGCATCTCGCCTTTCCGCATACCCGTATACACTAGTACTAGTGTACCAACAGCTTCGGCGGTGAGCTCAATGTGTTGAAGATGTGTGCATAGGGTAGCTACTTGGTCGATTGTCAGTGATTCTCTTTTGTTGCGTGGTCTGCGAACATGAACGGTAGCGCAGGGGTTTCGGTCAATTATTCTCTTTGCGACTGCATTCGACAAAATCTGACGCAGTTTCGCATTGATTCGTACAAGCTCTGATGGTTTGTATTTTCCCGTACGACGAGCTTCGGCATATGTTTCTTCGATTAGATCGGGAGTTAGCCCCTCAATTGTCTGAAACGCACCGAATAGGTCTTCGATATGCCTGCAATCGTACGCTTCTCTTTCATAGCTCGTTGGCGCAAGCTCGGTGTCCCTATTTTCATGAAAGGCCCAGCAGTAGGACGCAAGCAAAGTGGGCTTTTTAGTTTTAGTGATCGTGCCAGAGGAGTTGATTTCAGCCAGCTTGGCCTGCATTGCAGCCTTAGCTTCTGTTTTAGTCTTGCAACGAACTGTATAAGTTGGGGATCGTTTGTAGCGCCCCGTCTTAGGGTCCTTGACTCCAAGGGAAAAATAATAGCGATAGGTGTTAGGTGATCTCTTGTCTTTCCAACACGTGCCTCTTCCGCTAATTAGTGGCTGTTCTGACATCTTTGCGCTCCGTTTCTTTGAATAGTTTTCAACAATTCATTGAGTGCAGTTTAGCTAAAGCTGTTAGTAATATGTTTGTAAAAGCGTAGGCGCAGCTACCGGAGGCAAAAGACACAAACTGCTATGTTTATCTGCGGTTATATGATATTCAATGATGCTTGATGAATGGTAGGGGGTAGCATTAAATCATATCTCCTAAAGCGGGTGTCGACGGTTCGAATCCGCCCGGGGGCACCATTTGCATTTTGTACGAACCCGTTGGACGTCAAGTCTGGCGGGTTCGTTGCTTTCCACGTCGTAGTTCAGCGTCACTATGCACTCTTCGTCGCTCACGCTCACCTGGTAGACGAACGCCTTCAGCAGCGTCGCGTCGTCCAGGGAGGAGCCGCATTGCAGGAAGTCGGCCAGCCGCTCGGGGTCTATCTGCTCGTCCCTGATCGCCTCAAGGTCGAGCTTGGCGCGGTCGCGCTGGTGCTCAAGCTCCGCTATGCGCTCCTTCGCGCCCGGGGCGATTATGCCCTGCTCGATGGCGTTCAGGATGTTCTTCAGGCCGCGCTCGGCGGCTGAGAGCGATTGGGCGGCCTGCTTGCGCCTCGCTGCCACCTCCGCGCCGTCCGAGCTTTCCGCTACCATGCGGGCTATCCGCAAGGCCTCCTCGCGGTCTTGCAGGAGCGCCCGCAGCGCCTTGACGATCTCGCCCTCAAGCTCCTCGCGCCTCACGGGCCTCACGCATCCGTCATGGCAGCGGTAGTACTCGTATTTCACGTTCTTGCGCCCGCGCCCGCTCACGCCTTGCAGGTTGCGCCCGCAGCCCGCGCAGATCGCCTTGCCGGAAAGGGCGAAGTCGCCCCAGCTCTCCGCGCTGCGCTCCTTGGCCGCGCGTATGCCCTGTGCCTCCATGAACGTCACCTCGTCGATGATCGCGGGCATGCCGCCCTCTTTGACAACGCCGCCCCACTCGTAGCGCCCCGTGTACTTCCGGTTCTTTACCATCCGCTCGACCATCGAGTAGCCGCACGGGTTTCCCTGCGAGGTCTTGACCCCGCGTGCCGCGAAGTCGCGAGCTATCGAGTTGGTGGTCTCCTTTGCTATGCGCCGCTTGAACGCCTCGCGCACGAAAGCGGCCTCGTCCTCGTTGATCACGTACTCGTCGGCCTCGTTGCTGGCGTAGCCGAACACGCGCACGCCGTTGGTCTTGCATTTGAGCGCGTTGCCCTCCATGCCGCGCCTCGTGCGGATCGCGGTCTTCTTCGACTCGCACGCCGCAAGGCCCTCAAGCAGCTTCTCGTAAATGATGCCCTCGGGCGAATCTGGTATCTGTTCAAGCGCCGAGACGAGCTTCACGCCGTGCTGGGCAAGCTCGCGCTTATATATGGGCGCGTCGTACTCCCCACGGCTGAAGCGATCCATCATGTACACAAGCACTATGTCGCTCTCACCCGCGTTGGCTACCATGCGCTGGAACTCGGGGCGGTCGTCGGTGCGCCCGCTTATGGCATAGTCGCAGTATTCCGCCACGATGGCGTACTTCTCGCGCTGGCACCACTGGCGGCAGATGCGCAGCTGGTCGTCGATGGAGGCCTCGCGCTGCTTGTTGCACGAAAAGCGGGCGTATATCACCGCAGTTCTAGCTATTGGCATTGAACGGAACCTCCTCACCACTTCTCTCGCACTCGTCAAGCCAAGAGAACACAGCTTCTGGATCTGGAATCATGGCAACAATCTCAGGTATCCCCTGCGCGTACCATCCAACGTTTTTGCACCTAATCTTGACCCGGTATCCCATACGGATCATTTTTCGAATGCTTTTGCTCATTGGGCTAAAAGAGCCAAATGGCTTGCCCCTATACATAAGCGCGTTGTTTCCGTGTTCGGCAGTATTCCATTCTGTTCCCGTCAACTCGCTTACAAGGGTGACAGGCTTCCTAGCGACCTCAGCATCGAATGTCTGCCCGACCCTTATTCCCTTCAATGGCCCGCCGTAGTAGGTGTAGACATCGCGCTCGTGTGAGCCGGATAGAACGATCTCCTTTGTTGGGAACATCTCGGAAACCTTCTCGTGCGCAGTGTTTGAAACTTGATTTATAGCGACCTTCGCAGCGGCTTTAGCCATATCACCAAGAAGTCCCATGCCTATTCCTCCTCGTATGTCATCCGAGCCATCTCTTCAAGGGACACGCCAAGAGCGTCCGCTATCGCCTTAGCTTTACCAAGTGTTGGCTCTTTTGCCCTTCCGCTCAAAAGGGCAGAAACGGTCGATCTAGGGGAACCAATAGCGCGAGCAAGCTCAGCTGGAGTCATTCCCTGTTCCTCTAAGTAATGTGCGAGAACAAACCGGTACTCCATGGCCTCCCCTTACAGTCCAAATATTTACACGTACAAAGTATTGCACGGTGTAAAACTTTGTACAATACTGTAGGAGTACAAAGTTTTGTACGTGAGAAAGGAGAAGCATGAACCTGTCGGAGAAGGTCAACGAGTACGCCGAAACGAATGGTGTTACACGTGACGCGCTGGCAGACAGTCTCGGTATGAGCCGATCTTCGTTCTTTAACAAAGTTCGAGGCTCGTACGAGTTCAGCCTGTCTGAAGCCTACGCGCTATCTCGCATCCTCGGCGTTTCGTTGGACGAGCTGCATGAGCTAGCGGTGGCCTAATGAGCGACGAGAAGCAACAGGAGCAGCGTCAGAAGACGGCCCGCGAAGTTGCCTTTGACGGCATGTGCTCGACGATCCGCCAAGCATATCGCGAGTGGGAACGCCAGCAGAAGGGAGAAGCGAAGGCGTGAAGCAGTGGTCTACACGTGAACTCAGATACCTCGAAGAGCACGCCGGAGACGGCGCCAAGCAGGTAGCCAAGGACCTCGGGCGCTCCATCGACTCAGTGAAGCATATGGCGCGGAAGTGCGGACTCTCACTCCGCAAGCGCAGGCAGTGCCCCCGCTGCGGCCAATGGACGTTCCGACCGCTCAACAGGGTCAACGGCTGGTGCATCGAGTGCACGAAGGAGCTTCACATGGCAGACCTCGCCGAGCAGGCCAACGCGATGAAGGAGGAGGCGATCAGGGAGAAGAGGAATGGCAGGCAGCGCCAGCGCTACTACAGCCAGAAGAGCAGGGCGAAAAAAGCGGCAAAAAAGAGGCCCTAAAAAGCGCCCTAGCAATGACCTGCGAAAACACCGAAAGGAGAACGGAAATGCAGACAAAAAAGAAAGCGAGCGCCCCCAGCTTCCACACATCGGGCACCCGCTATGTAGCCGCCTCGAAAGAGGCTGCGACCATCATACCATTCGAGGGCAAGCGCCCGACGGCGCAGGAGCAGCTTGAGCGCTCCCAGTTCAGGGCGGGTGTCATGGTCGGCTTCCTCGCGGCCCTCATGATCTTCCTCGCCGTGCTCTGGCTCTGGGTCATCCCCACTATGGACCAGGCCGTGGCCGACGCCCAGCGCGCCGTGGGAACCATGGCGGTGCTCAATGCGTAACGACGAGAGATACCGCCCCAAGCCGCAGAGCAACCAGCTTGAGATCTTCGGCCTGGGCATGGCTGGCGAGCAGGACGTTGCCGAGGCCAAGAAGTGGATCGAGGCCAACCCCGAGGCGTGGCAGTTCATGCTCTCCAACGCCCGCCGTCTCAAGGAGAAGGGCTACGTGTCGATCAACTACCTGGTGAACATGGTGCGCAACGAGCTGCACGTTGGCTGCAAGAACGGCATAGCCCCCGCCCTTGCCCGAATCATGGAGGCGCGATACCCGGAGCTGCGCGGAGCCTTCAACAAGCACCGCAGCCAGAGCGATGGGTTCAGCGAATGAGCTGGCGGCGAACCCTTGCGGCCACGGCGCACATCACCATGCACCCCGCCCAGCTTGTCGGAAAGCAGCGCCCCATGACCGACTACCGCAACCACCGCACCTACACGCCGACCAAGACGCTCAAGGCCGAGAAGGCCATCAAGGACGCGTTCCGCGCGGCATACGGCGAGACCTTCGCCAACCACGACGGCCCGGTCGTGATGCGGATCTCGACCACCAGGCCGCTCGCGAAGAGCAACCCGAAGTACTGGGAGGGCCGCGCCGACCTCGGCAAGCCCGACTGGGACAACCTCGGCAAGCTCGCCTGCGACGCGCTCAACGGGATCGCCTTCAAGGACGATTCGCAGGTCGACATGGGAGCCGTCACCAAGCGCCCGAGGTCGCCATACGGCACCAAACCACGCATAGACATCTACATCGAGCACTTCGTCGAGGAGTACGTAAAGGAGAAGAAATGAACGCCAAATACTTCGAAGAGAACGGCTTTGAGGACTTCCACGGGACCAAGTTCCACAAAGCAGTGCTCGACCACGCCGCCTGCATCGCGAACAACCTCATGTTCGACGCCACGCATCCTGACAACAACGACGGCGAGACGGCGGCAAACGCCTACCACGTGATGATCGCGCTTTGCGAGGCCGGGCTTTCCAGGATCGACGAGAAGTGCGTCGCCAAGAGCCGCGAGTTCATCGCCGACAAGATCAAGCCCGTCAGCGAGGAAGAGCGCGAGTTCGGTCGCGCGTTCCTTGCCGCCGTTCTCGGCATCAAATAGGAGGTAACGACATGATCAACGAAGCCACCATCCAGGCGCAGTTCAAGCAGGCCACCGTGAAGGGCAGCGTTGCGACCCTGCAATTCGAGATCCTGACCGACAACGCCGACGCCTTCCGCATCATCAAGCAGAGCGGCAAGACGGTTTTGCTCACCGTGGCCGAGCAGCAGCAGGCCATGGACTTCGACGACGAGACGGGCGAGATCTATGGCTAAGGAAACCGAACCGCAGCAGGTCGAGGCCGAGGTCATCGAAACCGAGGCCACCACGCTTGAGGTCACGTACACCGAGGCCACCATCGCTTCGAACATGGACGCGTTGGAGGCCCACGTGAAGAAGGTCGTCGCCGACTACGAGGGCGCCACCTACGACCTCACGAGCGCCCAGGCCATCAAGGATGCCAAGCACGACCGCAGCTACCTCAACGGCATCAAGAAGGAGATCGACGAGCGCCGCAAGGCCGTGAAGCGCGAGTACAACAAGCCGCTCGACGCATTCGAGAGGCGCTGCAAGCAGATCACGGCCATCATCGACGAGTCAACCGACGCCATCAAGGCGCAGCTCGACGAGGCCGAGCAGACGCGCAAGGACGCGCTCTACTCACGCCTACAGCAGCACTACGAGGAGTTCGCGGGACTGCTCGCGCCGGTCGTCCCCTACGAGCGCCTGCATGAGCCGCAGTGGCTCAACAAGACCTTCGGCGAGATCAAGGCGCAGCAGGCGCTTGAGGCAAAGGTGTCCGACGTGGCCCGGGACTGGGAAACGCTCAAGGCCCAGCAGGAGGCGATGCCGCACTACGCCGACGCGGAGCGCGAATTCTTCCGCACGCTCGACCTCGGAGCCGCCTTGAACGCGGCGCGTTTGGCCGACGAGGAAGACCAGCGCATCGCCGAGTTGAAGGCGGCCATGGCGCCAGAACCCGAACCGGAACCGATGCCGGAACCAGAGCCTGAGCCGGTCGAGATCCCCGAGCCTGAGCCGATGCCCGCGCCAGCGCCAATGCCCGCCCCCATGCCGGCACCCATGCCAGCACCGGTCGCGGAGCCTTTGGAGGCGTGGACGGTCGAGGTGCCGAGCGCCACGCGATGGCAGATGCAGGCGCTCGCATCCGTACTCAAGGCGCAGGGAATCACTGGAAGCATCCGCCGGGGCACGCCAGCCCAGGTGGCGGCGAGGATGGAGTAGACGATGGCAGAAGACAAGCACATGACGCTGGCCGAGGCCGTGGCCCAGGTGCAGCGATCCGTAGTTGTGCCTAAAGCACGCTACAACGCCCACGGCAACTTCTACTACCGCTCGATGGAGGACATCGTGGCGGCGCTCAAGGAGCCGTGCAAGGAGGCGGGCATAGCCTTCACGCTCAACGACAGCATCGTGCAGATCGGCGAGCGCTACTACGTCGAGGCCACGTGCCGCCTGTTCTTCGAGGACGGCCACGGCGATCCCATGGACGTGACGGCCTACGCCCGCGAGCCTTTGAGCCAGAAGGGAATGAACGAGGCGCAGGTCACTGGCAGCGCATCCAGCTATGCCAGAAAGTACGCGCTTTGCGGCGCGTTCGACATCGACGGCACCTCAGACCCCGACACGCTCATGGGAACCGAGAAGTCCGCCGAGAAGGAGCCGCCAGAGTTCGGCCAGTTCATCGCCAAGTGCAAGAGCTGCGGCACCTCCTACGTCTTCGAGAGCCGCCAGCAGTACGAGCAGTTCAAGGCGAACCCCGGGTGCTGCCCGTCCCCCGCATGGCAGGTCGTGTAGGCCATGCAAGACCTCTACGCCGAGCGCATGCAGCTCTTCGACAGGCTCATGGACGAGCTTCAGGCGCTGCGCAACAGCGGAAGCCAGTACGCCGAGAACGAGGCCGAGTACCGCAAGGCGCTGCGCATCGCGATCCTTGAGGAGAGATCCAAGGGAACGCCCGTGACGGTGATAAGCGACCTCTGCCGAGGCCGGGAGGACATAGCCGAGCTGAAGCAGCGCAGGGACTGCTCCGAAGCGCTCTACAAGGCGAGCCAAGAGGCGATAAACGTGTACAAGCTCAAGATCCGAACCGTCGACGAGGACATAAAGCGCACCTGGTCCAACGGGACGGGCGAAGGGAGTTACTAAATGTCGATCAACCGAGTGAACATCAGCGGCAACTTGACCCGCGACCCCGAGCTGCGGGCTACCCAGGGCGGCATGCAGGTTCTGGGCTTCGGCGTGGCCGTCAACGACCGCCGCCGCAACCAGCAAACCGGCGAGTGGGAGGACTACCCGAACTTCGTGGACTGCACGATGTTCGGCAACCGCGCCGAGAGCATGGGCCGCATCCTGCACAAGGGCATGAAGGTGGCCATCGAGGGCAAGCTGCGCTATTCGAGCTGGGACAAGGACGGCCAGCGCCGATCCAAGCTTGAGGTGATCGCGAACGAGATCGAGCTCATGAGCCAGAAGCAGGGCCAGCAAGCGCCGCAGGGATACCAGCAGCAGTACGCGCCGCAGCCCGCCCCGCAGGCGGCGCCCCAGCAGTGGAACGCGCAGCAGGCCTACCAGCAAGCCCCGGCGGCACCGCAGGGCTACCAGCAGGCGCCCGCCCAGTACGCGCCGCAGCCCGCCCCGCAGGTGGCGCCCCAGCAAGCGCCCATGCCGCCCGCTCAGGAAAGCCTGTACGACGGCGACATCCCGTTTTAGGGGCGATGGCGGCATGCAGGTACTGGACTCGCTCATAGACGGGCCGCTTAGGCTGCACAACCGCAGGGAGGGCGACGAGCTTATCGGCATGATCGTCCGGTACCTGCGAACTGGCGAGCAGCCCGAGCCTCGGACGGACGCCCAAGAGGCCGTGCTGTTCGCCGTGCAGCCAGTCATGGAGACCTCGCGCAAGCGCATCGTGGCGGGAGGATCTGGCGGCAAAGCGGCAAGCAAACCCGAGAGCAAACGGGCAAGCGAAACGGGAAGCAAACCGCCAAGCAAAAGCGGAAGCAAAACGCAGAGCAAAGCGGCAAGCAACGATGCAAGCAAACCCGAGAGCAAACGGGCAAGCGAAGAGGAAGAGGAAGAGGAGTTAGGAAAAGGGATTAAGGAGAGAGGGAAAGCGACGCGTTTCCGCGCCCCCTCTCCCGCCGAGGTCGCCGAATACGCCCAGCAGTTCGCTGCGGACAAGGGCCTCGACCTCACCGCCCTCGACTTCGACCCCGAGCGCTTCGTCGACTTCTACGCCCAGAAGGGCTGGATGGTCGGGCGATCGCACATGAAGGACTGGAAGGCAACGGTGCGCAACTGGCTGCGCACCTCGAAGCCCAGGAACGGCAGCGCGAAGGAGGTGCCAGACGATGGATTTTCGGCCTACGACTGAGTGCCCGCACTGCGGCGCGACTCTCAAGGCCCGCACCACGCGGCTCGCTGGGCGGACGCTGTTCTGCGGCTACGAGCAGTGCGGCTGCGCGGGCGCCGAGGCCGAGCGCGAGAAGGAGCGCCAGGCCGAGGCTGAGGCGGCTCGCAAGGCCGTGCTCGACAAGGCCATGCACGACTGGAAGCGGGCGGGCGTGCCCGATCGCTACGTGAGCCTCGACCACCCGTTGGCTGAGGAGATCGCCGAATGCATGAAGCGCGGCCAGTGGGTGTACCTCTGGGGAGACGTCGGAACTCACAAGACCACCTGCGCCGCAGCCGTGGCGAAGCGCCTGGCCGGCGGCAAGCGGTCGGTGCTCATGGCGCCGATGTACCGCATCCTCGACGAGATTCAGCGCAGCTTCCACGACGGCGGCGACCCGCTCAAGCGCTATGCCGAGGTGCGCTACCTGATCGTGGACGACCTGGGCAAGCGCAGGCCGACGGGCTTCGTGCTCGACAGCCTGTTCAGCCTGATCGACCAGCGCTACTCGGCGATGCTGCCCACGCTGGTGACCACGCAGTACAAGCCAAGCGACCTCGTGCGCAGGCTTGCCGAGCAGGGAGACCCCGACACCGCGAAGGCAATAGTGTCGCGGCTGAGAGGCGGCGCGAGGGTCGAGCACTTCGATGGCCCGGACGGGAGGCTGCAATGATCCTCGATGCGGGGGTGCTTCGCGGCTACCCCAAGGAGCGAGCCGAGCTTTACGGCAAGCCTCACCTGGGGGCGCACTACACCCACGGAAAGGCCTACGAGGCGCTTTCGCCACGATGCTGCGTCTGCGGCAGGCGTGCCGGAAGCGTGCACCACGTGGCGCACCGGTCTTGGGGCGAGACGTTCCGCCTGGTCACGCCGTGCGGCGCCTGGGACTTGCGAAGCCCGCTGTTCTGCCTCTGCGGCAGCGGGACGACCGGGTGCCACGACAAGTTCCACGGCGGGGCGCGGCTCAAGGCTGAGTGGCGCTGGCGGCATCCGGTCTACGAGGAGGCCTGGTGGACGGGCCAGCTGTTGCAGGTCTACGAGCCGCACAGCCCTGGCCTCTACGAATACGGATATTGGCTGATCACAGACCGTGACGGCAACGAGATGATACGGGAAGGGATATGACCCATGGAAATCAAGACATGCGAGCAGTACGTGCTCGATCAGCTGGAGCAGGCGCGGGCGGAGCGCGATTGGCTGCGCGGCAAGCTTGAGCAGGCGCAGGACGAGGCAGAGGAGCTGCGCGGCAAGCTCATGGAGCGCGGCGAGCGCGATGCCTCGAAGGTCGAGCAGGCCATCCGCAAGGAGGGCCGCCGTAAGCTCTACCGCGACGGCAGCGGCTACCGCACGAGCGTGGACGACGGCGGCAAGCTCATTCCGTTCTCTGACTGGTGCATCGAGCACGTCGGCTACTCAAGCCTGCGCTGCGGCATGACCAAGAGCGAGTTCATCGCCTATTTCGAGCCAGAGTTCCGAGAGGAGTACGACGAGCTGGTCAACGAGTGGAAGGCGGGCCAGGAATGATAGGGATCTACGAGCGCTCGCTTTGCCAGAGCTATGCGAGCGCCTACAGGGCTGGCATCAAGATCGGCGAGGCCGAGACGCGAGAGGACGCGCTGAAGCAGGTCGAGGCCATGACCGAGGACAGCTACCAGTGCTTCGCCGTCGACGATGACGGCACGTGCATCGACCTGACGGGCACGTTCCCCGGATGCCTCGCGGGGGTGGTGAAATGAGCTGTTACATCATCGAACTGGCCGATTGCGCACTGACACCGTACGCAATCGAAACGGAGAGTGGCACGGAATACGGATGGGGCTTGATGCCGAAGAGGAAGGTTGACCTCGACGAGCTTTTGAGAGTCGCCGACGAGTGCGACGCAGCCGACGTGGGCGGCGTGACCGACTGGGCTGCGCGAATCAGGAAGGCGGTGGGCGAATGAGCGCCAAAACAACCGAGCTGAAGCCGTGCCCGTTCTGCGGAAGCGGGAACGTGCGCTATAAGGAAGCCGAGCACGCCGTCGTATGCGCACGCTGCAAGGCCAGGGGAAGCATCGCTCCGGACGAGGAGATGGCTATACGCATGTGGGACGAGCGAGCGGGCGAACTGAAGCCCGACAGCTGGGAGAAGCTGGAAGAGGACGCGAATCTCGGCTGCCGCGATTATTGCGAGAAACATCGTCTCGAAGAATGCGATTACAACATGCGCGTGCACATGCTCGACCGCGCCAAGAAGCTCGCGGGCATCGAAGAGGAGGCGCAGCGATGAGCAAGCGAAGAGGAACGAGGCGCCTACGATGAAGCTCAAAAACCCGATCAGGGAGATCAGGAAGGCCATGACACCGCCGTGCACCCAATGCGTGCACTCGCGCTTCAAGGCCTTCAACAGCGTGACTATCTTGTGCAAGTGCGGTGCATACCTCGACCACGTGGAGCGCACGTGCTGCGAGCGCTACGACAATTTCGTTGCAAGAGACGTGCGCGGAACCAGGTGGTGTCGATTCGAGCAGAAACCGCCGAAGGCCGAGGACGGTGACGAGTCATGAAGACCATCGAGGCACCGAAAACTATCGAGCCGTGGCGCATCATCTGCGCGGCTCAAAGCGAGCCTGATTACAGCGAAGAGCGCTACATGTTGATCTACGCCGGCGATGGAATCCACGACTATTACGACAAAGGCTACATCTTGCTGGAGGGCTGGCACTGCTCCTGCTACGACTGGCCCGAGGTCGATTGGGACGCCACCTATTACGAGGAAGACGAGCTGCTGAAGATTGCCGATGTGCGCAAGCGCAACCCGTCGGACAGCGCCGAGCGCCGCTTCTTCATGCTCGTCGAGCAAGCATTGGGGGCGCACCAATGAAGTACGTCTCGCTTTTCAGCGGCATAGAGGCCGCGACAGCGGCGTGGGAGCCGCTTGGCTGGGAGCCTGCGTGCTTCGCCGAGTTCGACGAGTTCCCCAGCGCCGTGTTGGCCGAGCGGTACCCAGAGGTTCCGAATATCGGCGACGTTACCAAGATGAACTGGAAGAAGTACCGCAACAAGGTGGATCTGGTGGTTGGCGGAAGCCCGTGCCAGTCCTTCTCGATCGCGGGCAAACGGGAGGGGTTGCAAGGTGAGTCAGGACTCATGTTCGAGTACATTCGAGCGGTACGTGAGATACGTCCTCGATGGTTTCTTTGGGAAAACGTCCCGGGAGCGCTCTCAAGCGAGAATGGGGAGGCTTTCCGACAGCTCCTGTCCGAAATGGACAAGCTCGGGTACGGTCTGGCGTGGCGCATACTCGATGCGCAGTTCTTCGGAGTGGCCCAAAGACGCCGCCGTCTCTTTCTTGTCGGACATCTTGGAGCCTGCCCCCCCCATCGGCGTACTCATTGAGCCGGAGAGCATGCGAGGGAATCTTGAATCGAGCGCGGAAAAGAGGGCGAGCCTTGCCGAAGAGGCTGGAAGAAGCCCTCGCAGCGCAGGCTTCAAGTACCACCAAGGGGCAGGCGCGGGAGGAGTAGGCGCAGAGCCCGAGCAGTCTCCCACGCTCACCGCCGATTGGCACAACCCCGCCGTCTACCCCATCGACGAGCCGATAACGATGGCCGACCTCAACGCCAACACGGCGATCGGATACGACATGGTTGGCACGCTCAAGGTTGGCGGCGACGCGCCGTCGGTGTGCCCGTGAGCGCCTGCACGCTGCTCGTCCGCTGCGGATGCGCGGGCGGGGGCAAAGGAGCGCTGGTGAGCGACGAAGTGTCGCTCACCCTCTCCACCAGCAACACTCAGACGCTTTTCAGCGAGGAAGGAGGAGGCATGGTTGTGCGAAGACTCACGCCGCGCGAGTGCGAGCGACTGCAAGGCTTCCCCGATGATTGGACGAAGATACCCTATCGCGGCAAGCCGGCCGACGAGTGCCCCGATGGGCCTCGATACAAGGCGATCGGCAACAGCATGGCCGTCCCCGTGATGCGGTGGATCGGCGAGAGGATCGCCATGGCCGAGGCGGGTGAGATCGCATGAGCTGCGACCCGTATAAATGGACGTGCGCGAGGTGCGGCAAAACGCACTGCAACCCGTTTTTCACGTGCCACCCGCGCGAATTTTGGAAGGACAACAAGAAGTGTGTCGGCGAGGTCTGCGAAAAGTGCCGCGACGAAATCGACTATAGCAACGTGCGAGAGGAGCAGAAATGAAGAAGGCGATGATCGTCCAGCCCATGAACGGGCTTGGCGAGGAGCAGATACTTGAGGCCCGCGCGAAGGCGGTCGCAGAGCTTGAGCGGCGCGGATACGAGGTCGTGGACACGTACTTCAAGGACGGCCTCGCGGTGCCGCCCAAGGTGGTGAACGTGCCGCTGTACTACCTGAGCCAAAGCCTTGGCAAGATGGCCGAGTGCGACGCTGTGTACCTATGCGATGGCTGGGAGAACGCACGGGGCTGCAAGGTCGAGCGCGCCGCAGCTGTGGCCTACGACCTTGAGCTCATCGGGTACGACCTACCGTGCCGTGGTGATGCCTCGTGAGCATGGCCTACTACGAGCCGGGCAGCGGGTGGAACCTGCCGCCCGGCTGCTTCGATGGAGACCCGAACGCGCCGTGGAACCAGGTGGAGCCGAAAACCTGCGGGGACTGCTCGCATCTGCTGGAAGGCTGCTGCGACTACGGCATCTGTGAGTTCGAGTTCGAGGAGGCGTTCGACGAAGAGGCGGGCAAGCGCCCGCTTCCGGCATGGGAGGCCGCCTGCTGGGCGCGTGACTGGATTGTCGAGCATTACAAGGACATGCAGGAGGACACGTGCGAACGATGCGATGGCTAGCCGCCTCCGGTGTGGCGCTGCTGCTCGGAATCCTGGCGCTTGAGGCCTGGGTTGTTCGGATGCTCGCGGCAGGTCTGATCCTGCTTGCCCTGTTCGCCTGCGGATAGGAGGTGGACGATTGACCAACTGGGAGCGGTACTTCGGTTCGCCCGAGGCCGCGATGCGCATGGAGGTGCGCATGATGCGCGACGGGCGGCGGTTCAAAATCTCGCTGAGAGAGTGCAACCCCTTCACAACGTGCGCGTTCGCATCGCGCTGGGTGCGAGACTTCGGCTCATGGGGCGAGTACCTGGACTGGCTCAAGGCCGAGTACGACGACGGGACAATCAGGTGGGAGGATGAATGAGCCGCCCGGGATGCAACTGGGGATGCCTGCTCGTGATAGCGGCATCCCTGCTAATAGACGGATTGACGCTGTGGGCGGCGGTATCGCTGGCCCGCATGATCATTGGAGGTTGACATGGGATACAAGAAGTTAATGGATGCGGTCGGTGCTGTCGTGTCCATGCTCGTGATGCTCTTCCTGATGCTGCTCGTGTGCTACGGCATCGTGTGGTGCATCGGCGGGATAGCGGCGATGCTGGCATGAGTGGCAACCCGCGCAACCGCAACGGCAACGCAAGGCGCAAGCTGAGAGCGAGGCTGAGGGCAGAGGGAAGGCCGTGCCACATATGCGGCCAGCCGATAGACTACAGCCTGCCGAGCGGCGACCCGTGGAGCTTCGAGGTGGACGAGCTGCTGCCCGTGTCGAGGGGAGGCAGCCCGCTGGACTACTCCAACGTGGATGCAGCCCACAGGATTTGCAACCAGCGGCGCGGCAACAGGATGCCGGGCGACGCCAAGCAGTACCAGATACGCCGCACGCGGCTGTTCTGAGGGAAAACATAGCAATGCACCAATAGGGGCGCGGTCGTTTCGGCGGTCGCGCCCTTTCTTTTGGCCCCAAGCGCCGAAGCCGCCGAAAAGAGGCGGGGCGGTCGCCCCTCCCCCGGGTCGGAAGGCCACTCCGGCCGCCTAGGGCCGATTTCCCCCCGCCCGTTCCGAACGATTTCGCTATCTCACGCCGCCATTACGATTCCCCGCGAAGAAGGAGGGAATCATGGCCGAGAACATCGAGATGCCGCAGGAAGTGGCTAGCGACCCCGTGCAAGCCGCCATCTGGGAGCAGCTGACCGCGAGGCGCACGTTCGCGCAGGAGGATGCGCCGACGCTGGCGCTGCTCTGCTACTGGCACGCCGTGGCGAACCAGGCACGCGAGGCCATGGCCCTCGGGGGCAACGAGATCGAAATACTCGACGCCACCGCATACAAGCCGATCAGAGGCAAGGGCGGCAAGCGGCTCAAGATGATGCGCAAGAATCCGGCGCTGACCGTGCTGAAGGAGGCCAGCACCGAGATCAGAGCGCTGTCAGACCAGCTCGGCCTGTCCAAGTCGGCCCGCAACGTCACGGTGCAGCAGGCGCGACCCGCGAGCGCCCACGGCAAGCTGCTCACGCTCATGTTCGACGACCGCGAGACGCGTGCCAAGGCGGCAGGCGCGTGATGCAGGCGAGGCAGACCCCGACATACGAGGCGAACATCCCAGAAAGGCTCGACGGGGACGGCCCCATGGCGGCAGAACTGGCATCCGCGTACTTCGGTGACCCGCTGCCGTGGCAGCCGCACCTGCTCGACGCCATGCTCGCCCGCGATGGACGCGACAAGTATCTGCTGCGCTCGATCGGCATATCCATCCCGCGACAGAACGGCAAGAGCTGGGACGTTCGCGCCCGCTGCTTCCACGGCGCCCTCAACGGCGAGAAGATTCTGTACACATGCCAGCACGGCGACACCTCAGACCAGATGTTCCAGGAGCTTTCAAGGCCATTCGAGGACGAGGACGAGCCTGAGCTTAACGCCCTGCTGCTCGCCGTGCGCAAGACCAACGGCCAACAGGCCATCAAGCTCAAGAACGGCGGCCTTATCCGCTTCACCACGCGCACCGACTCGCTGGCGCGAGGCAAGACCTACGACGTGCTTATCTACGACGAGGCGCAGGAGCTTACGGCCAAGCAGCAGGCGGCTTCTCTGCCCGCCATCTCGGCAGGGTCGAAGCACAACCCGCAGACGATCTACCTGGGCACGCCGCCAAGCCCCGACAACGTTGGCACGGTGTTCCGCGACCTCCACGAGGACGTTCACAACGGCAGGTCTGAGATGGGATGGATCGAGTGGGGCGCTACAGAGATCGGCGACGTGCACGACGAGTCGCGATGGTTCGAGTACAACCCGTCTCTCGGCACAATCCTCGACATAGAGGCCGTACGCGGCGAGTCCGAGCAGATGCAGCCCGACGTCTTCGCGCGTGAGCGCCTTGGCTGGTGGAGCCCAATCGGAGGAGCCGACTCATACGCGCTTTCGAGCGCCAAGTGGAAGGCGTGCGAGGCGGCGGGACCGATGCAGGAAGGCAAGCTCGCGTTCGGCGTGAAGTTCTCGCCCGACGGGTCGCGCGTTGCCGTGTCCTGGGCGAAGGCAGAGCGCGGTGCCGGCTCCTACGTCGAGCTTTACGACCTCATGGGCGCTGAGGGCGGCACTGTCGGCATATCCGACATGCTGCTGCGCAACCGCGAGGAGATCGCGTGCGTCTGCATCGACGGAAAGAGCGGAGCGGACGCGCTGAAGCAGCGACTTCTGGACGGCAGGATGCCGAAGTCGGCGATCGTCATGGGCAGCACCGCGATCGTGCAGGCCGCCGCGACGATGCTGGCCGACGAGGTCAACGCCGGGACGACGAGCCACATCGAATCGCCCGCGTTGGACGATTCCGCAACGAAGTCGATCAAGCGCGACATCGGGCGCGACGGCTGGGGCTTCGGCGACGGCCCCGACTCTTCGTCAGCGCCGATCGAGAGCGCATCGCTGGCCCTATGGGCGGCGAGGACAACCAAGAGAGACCCGAGACGTAAACAGGAGGCAAGCTTCTGATGGCAGCAGTAAACATGGAACTGGCCGGACAGGTCGCGGCGGCGGAAGGCCTGCGACACGAGGACAAGGCGCTCGTGCGCGAGCTTATGGACACGTGGCGCACCCACCGATCCCGCAACATGTTGCGGGAGGACTACTACCTCGGACACGTCGGCGTCAAAGACCTAGGCATCGCCATGCCGAAAGCCCTCGCCAAGAAGATCAACCCGCGCGTTGACTGGCCCAAGAAGGCGGTGCACGCCCTGGCAGATCGCTCGGTGTTCAACGGCTTCACTGCCGACGACGATGCCGTTACCATGCGGCTGCGCGACATATGTGCCGACAACCAGCTCGAAGCTCTCTACCGCAAGAACCTTATCGGTGAGCTGAAGCACTGCTGCGGCTTCTGGACTGTCACGGACGGCGGCGGCAAGCCAATCATCTCCGCGTACCCGGCAACCGCAGCGGCGGCAATCTGGGATGACGCGCAGAAGCGCATCAAGGCCGGTCTCGTTGTGGCCGAGTCGAAGAAGATGCCAGGTGACACCGAGCGCGTGCCGACCGTCGTGCACCTGCTCACAGAAGACGCGCTGGTGGTGCTTACGCGCGGCAGCGGCCACTGGGTGGCCGACTACATGGAGCATGGCATGGGTCGCTGTCTCATGGAGCCTATGCCCTACGATGCCACGCTTGAGCGACCGTTCGGCTCCTCGCGCATCAGCCGTTCGGTCATGAGCATCACAGACGACGCCATACGCCAACGCGCCCGCATGGAGGTGGCGTCTGAGGCCGCGACGCTGCCGCAGACCTGGCTGCTCGGCACATACAAGAAGATGATCAACGGGCAGAACAAGTACGACGCGTCGATGGGGGCGGTCAACGAGATCACCAAAGACCCTGACGGAGACTCGCCGACCGTGTGGCAGTCGACCCAGTTGCAGATGGCGCCGCTCACCGAGTACCTGCGCCAGCTAGCATGCCAAATGTCGGCGGTCACCAATGTTCCGGTGTCTTTCTTCGGCGTGAGCAACGACAACCCATCCTCTTCGGATGCCATCGCTGCATCGCTCGAACCGCTCGTGATCGATGCGAAGAACCTCAACCGCGAGAATGGCAACGCTTTGCGCAACGTTGCCTACATGGCGCTCGCTGTGGCGAACGGCACGGACTACGAGACCGAGCGCGATGCCGGCTACAACCTCAACCCGCGCTTCATGTCCCCGGCCTACCCGTCGATCGTGAGCCTGTCCGACGCCGCGCTTAAGCAGGTGCAGGGCCTGCCGAAGCTCGCCAACTCCGACGTGATGCTCGAGATGCTCGACTACACAGACGAGCAGATCCAGCGTATCAACAGCGACAACAAGAAGGCGCAGGCGAGCGCCGCCGTGGCCTCGCTGTTCGAGCCGAAGGAGGGCGAGGATGGCGGAGATACCTCGCAGCCTGCTTAACGAGCTTACGGACGAGATCAACGCGCTATCTGGGATGGCGCAGCGCCAAGCCAGCGACGCGCTCACCCGCTTGGTGGCCGACTGGGAGGTGAGCGGGAACGGCGACATAGCGGCGCTGCGAGAGGCGGCCTACGAGGTAATCGAGACGGCTTGCGGCTACTATGCAGACACCGTTGCGGCTGGCCGCGCCGCCGAGTTCTATGACGCCGTGCGCAAGGCGCAGGACGCGCCTGGGAAGTACGCCGCCGTCGCCGAGTCGCTGCGCGACCCCCAGGCGACGTACGGCTCGGTGAAGGCGTTCATGGTTAGCGTGGTGAAGCAGGAAGCCACCGACCTATTCGTGGCCGCGTGCGTTCGTCGCCTCGATGCAGAGATCCGCAAGGCCGCGAACATGTGCGTGGCGCACAACGCCTCCAAAGACCCGGCGAAGCCGAGGTACGCACGCGTGCCGTCTGGCGAGACGTGCGGCTTCTGCCTCATGCTCTCCTCGTTCGGCTTCAACTACAAGACGAAGGAGGCTGCGAGCCACTCACACCCCAAGTGCGACTGCCGCGTCGTACCGAGCTTCGGCAAGGGGCCGAAGGTCAAGGGATACGACCCAGACGGTATGTATGACAGGTTCAACGAGTGCATGGACGCGCTCGGCGGGCGCAACGGCATACGCTCAGATTGGGATGCCTTGCCCGATGCCGAGCGCGAGGCGTACATCAAGGAGCATGGCGGAAAAGCCAGCAAGGCGTTCGACAAGTACGTGAACAAGCGCATGGTCGAGGAGATCGAGACCAGAGACCCGAAATGGTACGCAACTGGCACGGAACCAAAAATCGGATTTGTCAGCAAAGGGGTGGAGAAGCGGGCGACCAAAGCGGAAATAGGAACAGCGAAGAGGCTGGCGCATCACGGCGTTGCCCCGACGTTCATCCAAGATTACAGATGGGTTCAGGAAGATGGGAGAAAGCGCAAAGTCGGGCTTCCAGACCTGAAAAACGGAATCGAAATCAAGACAATCGGAACGTCTGGAAACGCATGGGGCGCAATGAAGAACTACCTTGACAGCACGGCTGGAAAGGAGGGCGTCAAGTGCATGGTCGTTGACAACTCCGTATCCGAGCGAATAGACGACAATGCACTAATATCAGCGGCAAAGGATCTCGCGCCTAAGTACCCAAAGGTCGCGCATGTGCGCCTGCTGCTGAAGGATGGCAGGTACATAGCTGTCAAATAAAAAGGAACGGCACCGAAAACCTCAAAAGTAGAGGGCAGCATGCCGTTCCATCAACAGATTATACCAGTGCAAATAGGCAAGGGCCACCTACGGGTGGCCCTTTTCATGCCGAATCTCACGCTCATAAGAAACTGTCGCGGACGGGCCGCACGGCCCAACTAACGAACCGTTGAGCAGCCGCACGGCAGCTCAGGCGTGCCGCACGGCACGGGAAAGGACGCGACATGGCAGAGGCGAACGAACCCACACAAGCACCAGGAGCAGAAGGCGGAGATGGCGCCAACCAGGAGCCGCCCGTCGACTACAAGGCGCTGTACGAGGCCGAGAAGAAGCACTCGCGCGAGTGGGAGAAGAAGGCAAAGGCCAACAGAACCGCAGCGGCGGCGCTTGAGGAGGCCAACAACGCGAACAAGACAGCCGAAGACCAGATCGCCGACCTCAAGAAGAGGCTCGACGACAAGGAGAAGGAAGAGAAGCGGTCGAAGATCGCGGCCAAGGTCGCGCAGGAGAAGGGCGTGCCGGCGAGCCTGATCGTCGGCGACGACGAGGAAAGCATGTCCAAGTGGGCAGACGACATGCTCGCCGCGTTCAAGAAGCCGCCCGCGCCCAAGGTCGAGAAGCCGGGAAGCTTCCCGAAGCCGGGCGACGGCGACAAATCGGAGCTGCGCGACTTCACGCGCCAGCTTCTCGGTAACAACTAGAGACAAGTAAGGAGCCGAAATGGCTAACGACACCAGCAAGGTCAAGCTCCCGCACAAGGTAGTGACCTCCATCATCAACAAGGCGAAGGACACCTCCACCATCGCGGCGCTGTCCCCCAGCACCCCGCAGACGTTCTCCGACACCACCTACATCGTGTTCAACCCGACAACCGAGGCCGAGGTAGTTGCGGAGGGCGCGAAGAAGAGCGGTTCCGAGGTCTCCACCACGCCGATCGTCGCAAAGCGCGTGAAGGTAGTCACGACCACACGCGTCTCCGACGAGCTGCGCTGGGCCGACGAGGACAACCAGCTTGAGATCGTGACCAACATCATCGCCGACCAGACCGCCGCGATCGGCCGAGCGCTCGACTACGTGGTCTACCACGCCGTGTCCCCCAAGACGGGCACCGCGCTCGATGGCTACACCGCGCTCACCGCAGGGGCCAACGCCGTAACCGCCTCGGCATCCGCAGTCGACGACATCGACGCGCTGGCCGACGCGCTTATCGACTACGACATCAACGGTTTCGCGCTCTCCCGCAAGTTCGCCGCAGACCTCCGCAAGCTGCGCATTCCCGCCACCGGCCAGCGCCTCTACCCGGAGATCCCGCTGTCCCTCAACGTCGGCAACATCGACGGCATCCCCGCCGCGACCTCCGGCACCGTCAACGGTCGCCGCTGCAAGATCGACCCGAAGGTGGCGGGCATCATGGGCGACTTCTCCACCATCAAGTGGGGCATGGTGCGCGACATGACCTCCGAGATCATCGAGTACGGCGACCCCGACAACACCGGTCAGGACCTGAAGGGATACAACCAGGTCGCGTACCGCACCGAGGCAGTCCTTGCCTACGCGGTTCTCGACCCCAAGGCCTTCGCCATCCTGAAGACGGCCTAGGGGGCGGTAACCATGGCGAACCTTGTGCAGAAGTTCATCGTCGAGGACGCATCCAAGGCATCCCCGATCCTCCCGCAGCACGTCTGCTTCGTGACCGCCGACGGCGAGCCTGTCGGCATCTCCAAACAGGCCGCAAACCCTGGTGCGAACCCGACCATCGCCAAGGTGGTCAAGTGCCTCGTCGACGCTGGCGTGATGGCCGCGACCTCCGAGGCATCCGAGCAGAAGGCCGGCGAGAATGCCGCGAAGCCGGTTGACTCCGGCAAGGCCGAAGAGCCTGCCAGCGAGGAGTAGGCGCATGGAGCCGCTAGCGACCATCGAAGACTATAGGGCGAGGTACGGCGACCCGACTGACGAGGCACGCGCCGCGACCCTGCTCTCAGACGCGTCAGACCTGCTCATGAGCGCTTACGAATCAAACGTGGGCGACTACGAGCGCGGCAAGGTAGCCGCCTTCGACCGATCTGCCGCAGCGGTGTGCTGCCTCGTGGTCAACAGGGTCTTGTCTGCGCCAGCAGCTCTGGCGGGTGCCATGCAGTACAGCCAGGGCGCAGGCGGCTACACGGCCAGCGTGTCGTACGGGTCTGCCCTCGGCGAAATGTACCTGGGAAAGACGGAGCTGAAGCGCCTCGGGCTGCTCGACCAGCGCATCGGGGCGCTCCAACCGGTTGGGAGTGATGCCGAATGGGACTCATAAGCACCGAATCGGTGACGGTCACAACACCAGTGGTCGACTTCGATTCGCTCGGCGAGCCTATCGAGCGCGGCAGCGTGAACACCGCCATAGAGGGCGTGGTCGTGTGCCCGGGGGCCACGTCGGAACTCGACGCATCGCGCCCCGATGGCACTGAGGTCGCCTACACGCTGTGTTTCCCCAAGAGCTTCACCGCATCGCTCAAGGGGTGCCGCGTGAACGTTCGAGGCACCGAGTACCGCGTCATAGGCGACCCGCAGCGCTACGACCCGGAAAACACCCCAGGCGATTGGAACCTCACCGTGGAAGTGGGGCGCACCGATGGCTAAGTGCAAGGTGAAGTTCGAGTGGAAGGGCTGGAAGCGCGGCGGCTATGCCGAGGTTATGAACTCAGGCGCGGTGCAAACGCTTCTTAAGAAGAAGGCAGACGCCGCAGCGGCATCGTGCAACTCGTCCTTCTCCCGGCACCCCGGCGAGGGTGCCGGCTACATAGTCCGCAAGTTCAAGGGCAAGCTCGCAAACGGCTTCGTGGTTACCACGGCGACTCCGCACGCCCATGCGAGCGAGCGCAAGCACAACCGCCTCAGATCCATGTTCGGAGGCGGTGAGTGATGGACGTGGAGCGCATGGTGGCGCAGCGGCTCATGGACGAGACCGGCATCGAGGCCGTGCTCGACGTACCAGCTGACAGGCCCAGCGAGTTCATATCGGTGTCGCAGACCGGATCTAGCCGCAGCGGCTGCATCAACCGTGTGCAGCTCGTGGCGCAGTCATGGGCGAAGACCCGCAGACGCGCCGCAGAGATCGCCGAAGCCGTGGAGCACGCAGTGCCGAGTCTCATGGACGAGGAGTGCGTGTTCGAGGCCACGTGCGGAGACACGTACCGCTGGGACGACCCAGACAGCCGCCAGCGCCGATACCAGACCAACGTAAACGTAACCATTTGCGAATAGGAGCCAACATGGCACTTTTCAAGAAAAACGAGACCAAGAACGTCTCGTCCACCAAGGGCGTGAAGGGCGGATACATCTTCGTGGCTCCGGCCGGCACCACCCTCCCCACAGACATCAAGACCAATCTCGCCGAAGCCTTCCTCAATCTCGGCTTCATCTCCGAGGATGGCTACACCGAGTCCGAGGAGACCGACGCCAACGAGCTGAAGGATATGAACGGCGACCTCATGGACTCCGCCACGACCTCGCGCGTGGAGTCTGCGAAGCTCACGCTCGCGGAGATCAAGGCGCAAACACTCAAGGTCATGTATGGCGCCGAAAACGTGACCGACCTCGATGGCGTTATCACCGTCGAGCACAACGGCAACAAGGACGAGGCGTGGTCGATCGTGCTCGAACTCGTGCTCAAGAACGGTCGCCGCTGGCGCAAGGTCGTGCCCTCCGCCAAGTTATCCGAGCTTGACGACCTCAAGCTCGCGGTGAGCGAGATCGCCGGGCGTCAGATCACGCTCAAGTACCTGGTCGATAGCGACGGAAACACCTGCTACGACTACATCGAGTCGACCGAAACCGCCAGCGCCTAGGAGGAATGCAGATGACCGAGATCAAGTTTTCCGTCGACGGCGTTGACGGCGAGTTCGCCGCAGACCTCGACGAGTTGAAGTCCTACAAGACTGTGAAGCAGTTCGCCCGAAGCGAAACCGACCCGGCGGGGATGATGGACGCCATGGAGCGCATCTTCATGGGCCGCGACGAGGAGTACATCGAAGCGCTCGGAGGCACCTCCTACGACATGCGCCGCCTGTGCGACGCGGCATTCGAGGCTGCAAAGGCAAAAAACTAATAGGCTTCGCCAGCGACCTCGAGAACAGGCGCGGCGAAGCGATAGCAGACTTCCAGCAGTTCTACGGCATAGCCCTGCCATTGGATGGAGCGCCCGAAGACCTCGATCGAATGGCGCTTCTCTGGCAGCACCTCCCCGACAACTCGCGCCTCGCCAAGGCGCAGTACCCGCAACTCAGGTGGAGCACGACCGACTACATGCTCTGGCGTATCGAGCACCAGCTTCGGTGCATCGCCTGGGGCATGGCCGACAAGAAGGACAGGAGCGCGGAGCCTCCCGAGCCTATCAAGACGCCGGCGCAGCTCGCAGAGCTTGAGCGCCACCGCGCGAACGCGCTGGAAGCCAAGGAAGAGATAGACAAGATCCTGGGGATAGGAGGGGAAGATGGCGACTAGTGTCGGGTCGGCCTATGTGTCCTTGATGCCGTCGATGGATGGCTTCGCGAGCAAAATCGGCAAGGAGTTCGGCAGCCAGGGCAACGCCGCAGGCAAGGCCTTCGGCGACTCCATGACCGTCGGCATCGACGGCGGGGCCAAGAAGTCCTCGGGCATCCTGACAGGGCTTGGAACCGTAGCCAAGGGCGTCGCCACTGCGGCGGTGGCCGGGTTCACAGCGCTCACAGGGGCCGTGACCGCGATTGGCGGCGCGGCCCTTTCCGCATATGCAGACTACGAACAGCTGGTTGGCGGCGTCGACACCCTGTTCGGCTCCGCGTCGCAGACACTGCAAGGTTATGCCGCAGAGGCATACAAGACATGCGGAATGTCCGCCAACCAGTACATGACGCAGGCCACGAGCTTCGCGGCCTCGCTCGTCTCGTCGTGCAGCGGCGATGTCGCCAAGGCGGCTGACTACGCGAACATGGCCATGGGCGACATGTCGGACAACGTGAACAAGATGGGTTCCGACATGACAGACGTGCAGAACGCCTACCAAGGCTTTGCGAAGCAGAACTACGCGATGTTGGACAACTTGAAGCTCGGCTACGGCGGCACGCAGGCTGAGATGAAGCGCCTTATCGCCGATGCCAACAAGCTGCGCCAGGAGCAGGGCAAGAACGCCGACCTCACGATCGACAGCTATGCCGATGTGGTCGAGGCCATCCATACCGTGCAGGAGAACATGGGCATCACCGGCACCACCGCCAAGGAGGCCGCTACCACGATCAGCGGCTCCATCGGCATGGCGAAGGCCGCGTGGGAGAACTTCATCACCGGACTCGGGCGCGACGACATCGACTTCTCGCAGCTCACGCAGCAGCTGCTTGAGTCGATCGGCGCGGTAGCTACGAACGTGGCTCCGAGGGTTGCGCAGATCGGCAAGGGAATCGTCGAGGCGTTCCCGGTTGTGCTGTCTGGCCTTGGCCCAGTCCTTGGCCCAGTGCTCTCGGAAGCGCTCGCGACTGCTTGGAACATCGCCGTAGGAGCCTTGGCTGAGCTTGGCATACAGCTGCCGACAGTCGACGCTTCCCAGATAACGGGGGCGTTCCAAGCGATCGCCGACGCTGCGGCATCCGTCGTAGGCACGTGCAAGTCCGCTTTCGGGAAGCTTGGCGAGCAGATACCGGGCATCTGGGACACCATCGTCTCGACTATTGGCGGAGCCGTGACGACGATCATCTCGGCGGTGTCGCCGTTCGTGACGTACTTCGCATCGCAGATGCTGCCCGCCATCGCGTCATTTGCATCTGGCGCAGTCGGCGCGTTCAGCGCCGTGCGGCCTGTCATAGAGCAGCTTGGCTCGACGCTGCTGAACGTCGGCCAGGCCATCCTGCCCGTGCTACACAACGCCTTCGCGATGATCGTCCCGATCATTTCGCAGGTCATCGGCGTCGCCATGCAGCTTTTCGCTGCGGTAAGCCCGCTCGTGTCGCAGGTGGGCGCTGCGCTCATGCCGGCAATCACGTCTATCGGCACGGCGCTCGCAAACCTCGCCAACGCCGTGCTGCCGATATTGGCTAGCGGCATGCAGATAGTGCTCTCCGTGGCTCAGATGCTCATACCGGTAATCCAGACAGTGCTGTCTGTAGTTGGTTCAATCGTGTCCGTCGTGATAACGGTGGCAAGCCAGGTGATCTCGGTCGTGGTAAACGCCGCATCAGTCGTAGCCTCGGCCATTGGCCTCGTCATGTCGGTCGTGAGCGGCCTCGTGACTGCGGTTACCACGTTCATCGGCTCGATCGTATCCGTTGTCGGCGGCGGGATAGCTACCGTGGTCGCCGCCGTTTCAGGCGGTGTGAACGCGGTAGTGGCGTTCGTCGGCTCGCTGGTGTCCTCAGCGCTCTCGCTCGTGTCCGGCCTCGTCTCCTCGATCGCCGGGTACTTCTCGACCATGGTGTCTACGATGGCGAACGCGGCGCAGCAGGTGTACGCGGCAGTGACGGGTGCCTTCTCGGCGCTCGTCGGCGCTGTGTCTGGCCATATCGGGAGCCTCATGAACACCATTTCCAGCATCCCCGGCCAGGTAATGGGCTTCTTCGCAGGCGCTGGGTCGTGGCTCGTCGGTTCCGGTCGCGCGTTGATCAACGGCTTCACGCAGGGCATCCAGAACGCAATCGGCGGCGCCCTTTCCGCCGTGTCCGGCGCCGTCTCGCAGATCCGCTCGTTCTTCCCGTTCTCGCCCGCAAAGCGCGGCCCATTCAGCGGCCACGGTTATACAACCTACTCGGGCAAGGCGCTCATGGAGGGATGGGCCGAGGGCATCGGCAGCGGCACGGGGGCGGTCAACTCCGCCATCACGTCGGCGCTAGCCTCCGCGAGCTCGCTTATCGGCTCGGGCATCACGGTCGCTCCGTCGGTTGCCGTTGCCGGGGCAGGTGCCGCCGGCACGACCTACAACGTCACGGTCAATGGAGGAAGTGTAAACGCAGACCAGCGGATCATGCAGGCGGTTGACGTTCTGGTCTCCGCAGCCAAGCGGTCCGCAGGGTCGGGAAGGTAGCCAATGGGAACCTATACAAGGGAGATTCAGATCGCGGGGCGCAACCGCTGGTATTGCGGCTATATCTCCGTTGACGGCGTGAGCACGGTCAACGACACCACCTCGCGCATAACAATCACCGCCGCGATCGACGACAAGTATGCGGCACAGTACGGCACGCACTACGACGTGATCGTGAACGGCATCACCTACAGGTCGCGCGACGTGCTGCTCAACAACTACGGGAATTGGGCCACGCGCGACGCCGTGACCTTCACCGTGGACGTCGGGCGCGGGGCCAGCGGCTGGAACTGCTCCGTGCAGATCCACGTCTACGGCAAGACGTACAACAACTACTACGGCAGCGCCGGCGGAGATGCCTGGGCAACAGAGTACGCTTGGATTCCCCAGCGCGGGTACTCGCAACCGCATCCGCCCAAGAACCCGAAGCTGGCCCGCGTTTCCGACACATCCCACAAGATCACGTGGGACGTCGACTACACGGGCATGGACGGCGCGTACCCCTGGGCTGGCGTGTATGTAGACCGCCGCACCGACGACGGCTCATGGGTGAACATCGCCGACGTCTCGTGGGACGTGACCAACTACACCGACAACTCGACGACCGCAGGACACAAGTACGAGTACCGCCTTTGCGCCCACGGCCCGGGCGGCAACTCCACGCACGTCTCGTGCGGAACCACGTACACAACTCCGTCGGCACCTTCGCGCATCGATGCCATCAAGGCCGGCGCGTCCGAGGTGACGCTGCGCGTCTACGGGGCGTGGTGGTACGCCAGCGCATGGGATGTTCAGCGATCAGGCGACGACGGGAATACGTGGGCGGCGGTCTCGACCACCACCGAGGGCGAAGACCCCGCATGGGTAGACCTGCACGACACCTCCGCGCCTGCCGGCACGATCGTCTACCGCGTCAGGGCCAAGCGCGGTAGCCTAACGTCTTCGTGGGTCGAATCGAATTCCGTGACCACGATCACGCCGCCTCTCGCACCGAAGGTCACCGCCGACCATGTTGCGCCAACGGGGTCGGCAGCATCCTTCTCGTGGGTGCCCAACCACCCCGACGGCTCGGCGCAGTCCGCCGCGCAACTTGAGCTCGTCGGCAGCGAGACGATAACGAAGTCGTACACGACCGAGAAAAGCGCATCGGTCACACTCACGAAGGGAAGTTGGAAAGCTCGCGTTCGCACGAAGGGACTGCACGCCGATTGGGGCGCTTGGTCTGGCTATGCGGCGATAACGGTCGCCGACTACCCGCAGTGCTGGGTCGCCTCCCCCGCTACCGACGGCATGCTCGTCGATGCGGTGCCGCTCACGGTGCAAGTCGCCGCAACCGACGAAACTGGCATCGCGCAGGCAACGCTCACGCTCGCAGAGGTCGGCGGCGCGACGGTCGCCACGGCAGACGTCACGAACCTGAAGCCCGTGAGTTTCGGCAGCTACGCCACCATACGCAACGGCATCGACTATCTGCTCATGCTCACGGTCAAGGGCGGCTCCGGCCTGTCCAAGACGGCCATGCGCCGCTTCAAGACGCACTGGGCGGAACCGGCCATCCCAGACGTGTCGCTGTCGTACGACGATGCGCTGGCGTGTCACGTGAAGGTGCGCAACGGCCTCTCGTCATACGAGATCGAGCAGACCACGCTCGTAGGCCCCATGACGGTCGACGAGGTGAGCAATGAGCTTTCCATGCTAGGCACGATCACAGTCGATGGTGACGCGCTGGTGCTCGGCAACGCCTCCCGCTGCTCCGCCTTCACGGTGGAGCGCGTGGCGTACGGCGGCGATGCCGTCATAGCATCCGGCGTGCTTGACTCCCAAGAGACGATCGACCGCGTGCCGCCGCTAAACACCGACTACGAGTACAAGGTCACCGGGTACGCCGACAACGGCACCTCGTCGCAGACCGTGACCGATGCCAACGTGTTCGCGCACGGGATGGCGCTTAACTTCGGCCAGGATGCATCGACCGTGCTTGTGCTCGACTACAACGGCGACTACTCGACAAGCTCTCAGCGATCCGTAGAGACATACCACTTCGCCGATGGCGGCGAGAACGGCGACCTGCCCATTTCGTACATGCTCGACGAGCTGAACAAAAAGACCTCGCTCTCATGGGAGATGAAGCGCGACGGCCACGACAGGTACATACGGATTATGGACGAGCAGTGGAGGGGATGGTGGCGCGGACATGCGGGCGAACGCGCATACGGCCCCATGGACTTCGATATGTCTGTGAAGGGTGCAGGCATCTGGAAGGGTTCGGCCAACGTCACGCACAACGTCTTCGAGGAGCCGATAAATGGCTGATTGGGGAAAACCGTTCCTCACCTCGTTCCGCTTCATGCGCGTAGACCGCGCAAGCGGCAACGAGGTCGAGAGAATCACGAACATAAAGAACGGCGGGTGCATTGAGCGCAACCAGGACAAGGACTACACCACAGGGCAGGTCGATTACTCCGGGGCGCTCGATATCGGGGCAGATCTGCTGCGGGTGTACCTCGATGCCGACTTCGGTGGCGCGTCAGTCAGTGAGGCGCTGGGGACTTTCGTTGTCTCAGCGCCGAAAAGGACCAGACGCGGCGTCAACTCAACCGGCACGGCAGTCCTGTCGGGCAGGCTGTCGGAGGTTGCGGAGGACGAATTCGATGCCCCATTCACGGTGGCGGCTGGAACCGTGGTTGTCCCCTACGTCGTAAAGTTGCTCAAGGCGGCTGGCTTCGCTGACGTGATCGCCGAAGGCTCCGACTACAAGCTAGCGCAGGATTGGACGCTCGGAATCGATTCGGGCGACATGAGGCTGTCGAAGCGCCTGGCGGCGTGCAACGCGCTGCTCGACGTGGCGGGCTTCCGCGCCGTCGACGAGGACGCCTACGGAAGGCCCGTACTTCGCAGATATAGGGAGCCGCAGGACAGGCCCGTTTCCATGACCCTTCGAGAGGGCTCTGGCGCACGCTTCATCAACGAGGTAGTCGACGAGCTTGACCGCTCGGGCGTCGCCAACGTGGTGCACTGCGACTACGAAACGCAGGACGCCTTCTACCGTGGCACGGCCATCGACTCAGACCCGAGCAGCCCTTACTCCACGGTTTCGCGCGGTTGGCGCAAGACGGCCACGTACAGCTACAGCGACCTGCCCGAGGGGTCTACCGATGCCGAGAGACAGAGGAACGCCGATGCCAAGGCTAACGAGATGCTGCGAACACAGCAGAGCGCTATCC
Source organism: uncultured Collinsella sp. (assembly GCA_905199225.1). GTDB lineage: Bacteria > Actinomycetota > Coriobacteriia > Coriobacteriales > Coriobacteriaceae > Collinsella. Next base: position 34,518 of record CAJKFS010000010.1, read on the forward strand.
GTAGAGTCACGGTCAAGCGGACGTACGCGCCTATCGCGTGCGGCGATGCCGTGATGGTCGATTGGGCAAGCGCCGGCATCAGCGGCAAGTTCGCGGTGAGGACTGCGACTCTCACGCTCGTGGGAGGATGCCCAATCGAGATGGAGGTGAAGAGGTATGAGCGATGAACTCATGTCGGCCATGCGCCGATACGGCGCCGCGATGGCCGATGCGACCGCCAACGACCCTCCCGGCCAGCAGGCGTGCTACGGAACGGTGAATTCCGTATCCGGGTGCACCATGGCCGTATCGGTGAAGGGGGCATCCCTGAAGCTCCCGTACACCACCTCATGCTCGGGAGCCAAGGCAGGCGACCGATGCATCATCCAGGCAATCGGCCCGCACGCCATCGTGATCGGCGTGCTAGCTAAGTAAAGGAGGTGCGATGGCAGATACCAACAAAGGCGCGGCGCTGCTGCTCAACGATGCGGGTAACATCGACCGCGCCAGAACCACCGACGGCTCGATCTTCCGCATCGAGTCGACGCTATCGATGGAGGCCGCCGAAGAGGCCAAGACGGCAGCGGCGAACTGCAACACCGCGACTGAAAGCGCCGAAGCGGCAGAGAAGACGCGCGTGTCCAACGAGAACGCTCGGAAAACGGCTGAGACCGAGCGCGGCAACAACGAGACAACCCGCAAGAACAACGAGACGTCGCGCAAGAACGCCGAGGCAACACGTCAAGACAACGAAACTGCGCGAAAGAATGCCGAAACCACGCGCCAGAACAACGAGACGAGCCGATCGGACGCCGAGATCGAACGCAAAAAGGCCGAAAGCCAGCGCCATGACGAGCATATCGCCGACCAACAAGCATCGAGCAACGCGACCTCTGCGGCGAACGGCGCGGCTTCGCGTGCGGACGCAGCGGCGAACCAGGCGTTGCAGATCGCCAACTCCGTGGCGCAAGGCAGCGCAGGAAGCTCGGACGTCGCGGAGCTGCGTGCCCAGAACGCGAAGCTCGCAACGCTTTTGGCGAACTCGACAGGTCAGTTCATATACATGGGCGGAACAGTCTACTGCCCGGCTTCAAAGGCATCGGCGAGCGGGGTGACCGTAACGTTCGGCTCAACATGCTCCGCAAGCGGCAATACCATCACATTGATTTAAGAAGGAAACGAAATGGCTCAAGCTAAGATCCTCACAGTGGGCGGCACCAACTACGAGATGATAGACGACACCGCCCGCACCAACGCCACCACGGCGCTCAACAACGCCGAGTACAACCGACAGGGCCTGATCGGCAAGTACCCGGGCCAGTCGCTCGCAACGCTTCTCGCGGGCGAGGTCTCAGGCTCCGCCACCATCTACGACGCGCTGCACAAGCGCGTGCAGGCCGCGAACTTCAGCGGCATGCGCGTGGGCGACTACATCGACGTGCCGCTCGTGAGCGCGTCAAATGTGGCGGCCCAGCAGTCCGTGCGCTTCCTGCTTGCGCACTTCGACCCGTACTACCAGTGCGGCGACAGCGCCAAGGGCCACCACATCGCGTTCATCGCGTCCGCGCCCGTCGCCGTGGCCAAGACCGTCACCGGCGTGGCCAACGACAGCTACCTGATGTGGAACGCTGCGAACACCAACCAGGGCACCGCAGACGTGAAGAACCCGTACCTGAACAGCAACCTCAAGGCGTGGGAGAAGCTGTTCGAGGCGTGCCTGCCCGAGGGGCTGACCAAGTACCTGCTCACCAAGCGCGTGCTGCTTGAGGAGCGTTACAGCGCGAGCGGCGCGCTCAGCGACTCCAACAGCTGGAGCTGGCAGGACATCGGCAAGGTGTGGTCGCCCTCCGAGATGGAGGTGTACGGCTGCCCAGTGTGGGGCACCAAGGGCTACAGCGTGGGCTTCGACTGCCAGTTCGACCTGTTCCGTGATACCGCGCACCGCTTGAACGGAACTTGGTGCGGTTGGTGGCTGCGTTCCGTCATGGGTGGCTCCTCGTCCGACGTGTGCTGCGTCTACTCCCGCGGCACTGCCACCTGCACCTCGGCGACGGGCGCCTGGGTTCGCCCCCGCCCCGGCTTCCTCGTCGGCTAGCCAGCCGAGTGCTCTATACTTCTCTTTCGATGCGACCGCCTTGCGCGGTCGCATCCCTGCCCGCGCAGCGGGCCGTTTTTTTTCGCCACTATTTCCGGGAGGTGCCATGAGCGGCGTCTACCAGCGAAACCGCGAGGTGTCCGAGTACAAGTTCTTCACGCAGGCCATTGCCATCCGCGTGGAGGTCAACAAGCTCATGGCCTCCTCGTCGGTCGTGCCGAAAGCCTACAGGCTGCTGAACGCAGTCCCCACGGTGGAGACCGCGCGCAGCATCGTATACAACGTCAACCGCGCCGACTGCTTCTACCCCAACAGTTCGTTCAACGCACTTGAGCGCAAGCGTTACCTGACACTGGCGATAGCCGACTGCGAGCAGCTGATGCTTGACATGCAGTGCCTCATGGATATCGGCCTGCCCGTGAACGCCAACCGCTTCGAGGCGCTGGCGGGCATGATTGAGGAGGAGATCAAGCTGCTAAAGGGCGCGCGCAAGAACGTGCGGGTGACCGGCAAGATATCCGCCGAGGAGCGCATAGCCGAGGCCGAGGCCGAGCTAGAGCGCCTGCGTTCGCTATAATGGGCGGCGGTCCCGTCTTGTATATCGGTACAATTGGTGGCTGCGTTCCGTCATGGGTGGCTCCTCGTCCAACGTGTGCTACGTCAACAACAACGGCAATGCCAACTACAACTCGGCGACGAACACCTGGGTTCGCCCCCGCCCCGGATTCCCTTACTGCCAGACCGAGTAGGCCAACGGGCCGAAAGCAGAGCGCGGAGAGGAAGGAAGGCGCGACCATCGGGCACGAGCCCGTAAATACGCACCCCGCGAGGGTGGCCGGACGCTGCTTGCATGGCGCGGCGCTCCGTGGCTTCGCCGCGTTTCATGGCCATACCTCAAGCGGCTGTCAGAGCCACATTGAAAGCCGTGCGGGGTGCCTTCCACTATGAACTCAGAGCAAAGGCGGGCGGCGCGCCGGAAGCGCCGCGAGGAAAAGCGCGCGAAAGCAAAGGCCGAGCGCGTCAAGGCGTGCACCCTTGAGACGGTGGCCGACCTCAACAGCCTGTGCAAGGCCTCCAAGCAGGCCGCGCGTGGCGTCATGTGGAAGGCCTCGACGCAGCGGTACATGAAGGACTACCTGCGAAACGCCGTGAAATCGCGCCAAGACCTTTTGGAGGGCCGCGACATATGCCGGGGTTTCATCCGCTTCGACCTGTGGGAGCGCGGCAAGCTGCGCCACATCAGTGCAGTGCACTTCCCCGAGCGCGTGGTGCAGAAGTCGCTGTCCCAGAACGCCCTCGTGCCCGCGATAGTCCCCACGCTCGTATCCGCGAACTCCGCCAACATCAAGGGGCGCGGCACCGACTACGCCCTTAAGCTGCTCAAGCGCCACCTGGCCGACCACTGGCGGCGGCATGGGCGCGAGGGCTACATACTGCTGGGCGACTTCTCCGACTACTTCGCGCGCATTGCCCACGAGCCGGTCAAGCGGCAGGTGGCCGACGCGCTGCTCGACCCGCGCGTGGTCGCCCTTGAGCACCGCCTGATAGACGCGCAGGGCGAGGTCGGCCTGGGCCTGGGCAGCGAGCCAAACCAGATATGCGCGGTGGCGCACCCCAACCGCATCGACCACTACGTGGCCGAGATGCTGCGCCCCGAGGCCTACGGACGCTACATGGACGACTTCTACCTGATCCACGAGTCCAAGGAGTACCTGCAAGTGTGCCTTCTGCTGATAGAGCACGAGTGCGCGAAGCTCGGCATCGCGCTGAACCCGCGCAAGACCCGCGTGGTGAAGCTGACGCGCGGCTTCACGTGGCTGAAGAAGCGCATCTTCTACACCGAAACGGGCCGCATCGTCATGAAGCCGTGCCGCGACTCCATCACGCGCGAGCGACGCAAGCTGAAGAAGATGGCCCGCATGGTGGCCGAGGGGGTCATGACGCCCGAGCAGGTGCAGCAGAGCTACCAGAGCTGGCGCGGCGGCATGGCTCACTTGGACGCGCACCGCAGCGTGCTGGCCATGGACGCGCTGTACCGCAGCCTGTTCGAAAATCTCGCGGGGGGGGGGTTGCTCAATGCAACCAAGCCCGAGAGACGATTCGGGCGGAACGCCCTCGCCATAGCGGAAGGGCGGCAACTCAAAACGGCGGCCTAGACGGGTCGAAAACGAAATAACCAAGACAGCGAAGGCGTGCTGCGGCGCGCCTTCTTTCTTCGCGCCCGCCCAAACGGCCAGGCAATCTCACGGCGCTAATACGATGGCGGCACATTTCCCGATAAGGAAGGAGTCCGCATGGACACTGAGAAAGACATGCCGCGCCCCGACGAGCTTCGAGACGGCACCCTGGCCGAGGTCAACGCCCTGCGCGACCTGCTGTCGCAGGTCGGCGACCCCGAGGCGGCGCACGAGGCGGGAACGATCGACGATGACGCGTACCTCGACCTCAAAGCCAAGAAGCTCGCGTACACAGCGGCTCTCGACGCCTACGCCAAGGGCGAGACGCCCGACGTCCCCGCGCTGCTCAAGCAGATGCAGGAGGTCGTGGCCAAGCCAACGCAGACCGAGATCAACACCGCCAACATCGACTATCTCCTCATGGCGGGAGGTGAGGCGTAATGGCAGGACGCGCAAAGGCTGCGGAGCATTCCGCGCGATACGAGCTGGTCAAGAAGTACTACGACCGCAAGCTGTGGTCGATCGAGCGGCTTCACAAGGCGGTTATGTGCAAGTGGATCACCGCCGACGAGTACAAGGAAATCACCGGCGAAGAGTACACGGCCGAATAGGCAGAAGGAGGGCACCCAGGATGGAAGTGCTCAAGCTTTTTGCGCCTTACGGACCGGCTTGGCTTGGCGGCGTGCTCCTGGCGCTCGTTGCGTTCTACTTCGGGAAACAATTTCTTGAGGAGTATAAACGTCAGAACCAGCGGAAGGGCGAGCTCGACCTGAAGCGCGAGGAGCGCAAGCAGGCCGAAGTCGACGAGAGGGCGCAGCGCGACCGCGAGCGGTCCCAGATGGAGGGGCGCATCGCCGCCCAGATGGAGCGCAGCAACACCCTGATTGAAGGAATGAAAACCTTGATGGAGTCGGTTGTCGCGTCAAATGACGTCCTCCACGCGGACTTGGTCCACAGCCAGGCGCGCAGCCAGGGCATGGCCGAGAAGGTCGACCATATCTACGACCGAGTCGACCTCATGTACAACAAGGAGACAGGGAGATAGAGATGACTGATATACAGGCAGGGCTCACGGTGCTGACCGTCCTCGTGGTTCCCTATATCGTGCAGGCTATCAAGACGAAGGCGATGACCGGCAATGTCGCCCGCTGGACGGCCATCGCAGTATCGGCGCTGTGCGGCGCATTGACGGCCATCGCCGGGGGTATGCCGACTGACCCCACGGCGTGGGTTACGTCCATCTTCGCCGCGGTAGGCGGCGTGCAGGTGGCCTACGCCGCCTTCAAGGCAGTCGGCGTGACGGACAAGTGGCTCGACGCGCTGCTCGCCATGGGCACGCCTAAGAAGGACGACTAGGCATGGGCGGCAAGCGCCTTGCGCGCATAACCGCCGCCATTTCGCTGCTGGCAATGCTCACCGCCTTCGCCGACGTGGCGCTGATCGCCTCGAACGTGCCGAAGGCGCCAAAGGAGGAGCCTTTGCCCGTTATCTACGACAAGCCGCTCGACAAGCCCGCCGAGGTGCCCGTCTACCTCCAAGCAGACGAGCGCTGGGGCGGGCTTTCGTATGCAGGCGAAGACCTGGCTGCTGCCGGCTGCGGCCTCACGTGCGCGGCCATGGCGTGGGAATGGCTCTACGGCCAGACGTGCACGCCGGCGCAGATGCTGGGATTCGTTGGCGAATCGTGCCTCACGGACGGCGTGAACGACATGGAAAAGTTCTGCCGTTGGATGAACGCGAACGACCAGGCTTTGGGCTACACGCCTATCCACGACAACGCCGATGCCGCACTGAACGAGGCGGCAAGCGGGTGGATGGTGTTTTGCAGCCTAACGGGCCGGCTGCGCGAAGGTGGCAAGAGCTACGGCGGGCACATCGTCCTGCTCTGCGGATGGGACGGCGAGACGGCGACATTCCACGACCCATACGAGGGCGTGGTGCGGCTGAGCCGCAAACAGTACGAACAAGTTGATTGGGCTTATTTCATAGCGATAGGGAGCGCTGAATAGAATGAACGGAATCGACATCAGCAATTGGCAGAACGGCATCAACCTCGCGGCTGTCCCGTTCGACTTCGTTATCTGCAAGGCTACCGAGGGCACGCGCTACGTGTCGCCAGACTGTGACCGCCAGATTCAGCAGGCGATCGGCCTTGGCAAGCTCGTGGGCGTGTACCACTACGTCAACGGCGGCGATGCCGAGGCGGAGGCCGAGTACTTCTACGAGCACTGCAAGGGCTACGTCGGCAAGGCCGCGTTCTTCATCGACTGGGAGGATCAGGGCAACAAGGCATGGGGCGACACGTCCTACCTCAAGGCCATGGCCGAGCGCCTGGCCGAGCTTCTTGGCGTGAGCGTGGATCGCATCGGCATCTACGCCAGCAAGAGCGTCTTCCCGTGGAACCTCACCGACGCCAAGACGTGGGTGGCGCAGTACGCCGACATGAACGCCACGGGCTACCAGGACGCGCCTTGGAACGAGGGCGCATACGACTGCGCCATCCGCCAGTACTCCTCATGCGGGCGCTTGGACGGCTGGGCGGGCAACCTCGACATCAACAAGTGCTATATCTCCCGCGCGGAGTGGGAGGCCATGGCTGGCGGCTCCAACGGCGATCCCGACTCGCTTATCCACGGCATCGACGAGACGCCAACGGCAGACCTCGCGGCGAAAGTGCTCGCTGGCGAGCTCGGAGACGGCGACGACCGCAAGCACGCGCTGGGCGACCGCTACCAGGAGGTGCAGTCGCTCGTGAACCACATCCTCACGGCATCCGCCGAAGATCTGGCCGCTGAGACATGGGCGGGCGATTACGGCAACGGCAGTCGCCGCAAGGCCGTGCTGGGGCCGCGCTACGATGAGGTCATGGCGGTAATCAACGGCCAGACCGAGACCGAGCAGGTGTACGTGGTGCAGAGCGGTGACACGCTTTCAGCTATCGCCGCCAAGTACGGCACGACCTATCAGGATCTCGCCGCCAAGAACGGCATCTCAAACCCGAACCTGATTTATCCCGGCATGCGCCTGGTTGTTTCCTAGGCCGCTCGTGGTATCCTAACGAAAACGATTGTGCCGACTGCGCACACCTCGGTTCGAGGAGATGCGCAAACGGTGCACCAGGGAATATGACGGCGTCGCGGGAGCGGCGCCGTTTCTGGTTTGCGGGGGCCGCCGTGCTGCTCGCCCGTGGGGGATGGGCATCTGTTTCCTAGAGTGTGCTGCGGTAAATCTTTCTCGCGTCGTCCAGCGTGAGCTTCTTGAAGCTGCCGAAGAGCTCTCCGCGGTTGATCTTGAGGTCCGGAATCATCTTTTCGATATCGTCCTCGGTGACTCCGAACTCCGATAGCGTGCGCGGCATTCCCAGCGAGACGTTGAAATCCTGCAGCTCGTCGATGGTCGCTTCGACCGCGTACTCGATTGCCTGCTCGGGGGTTACCTCCACATCGAGCTCGTCCGCGTCCGAATCGACGGGTTCGACGCCAAAGGCCTGGGCGCTGAACTCCAGGAAGCGCTCGGGGTGCTCTCGCCATGCGTAGCGCAACCAGGCGGGGAAGATGACGGCGAGGCCGGCGTCGTGCGTGATCTTGGTGTCCAGTGCGGACAGCTCGTGCTCAAGGACGTGGCAGGTCCAATCGCCGTCGCGCAGGCCGGGGACACCCAGGCCGCAGCCGGCGAGGCCGTTATGGGCGAGCGTACCCACCCACATGATCTCGGCGCGGGCGTCGTAGCCATCTGGGTTCTCCATCACCTTGGACGCCGCCTCCATCGCAGCGCGCACTGGCCCGCAGGCGCTGTTGTCGGTTACGCCCACGGCGGGCTCGCCGGAGAAGAGTCGCTCCATGTATGGGCGATCATGTCGGTCACTCCCGCGGCGGTCTGGTAGGCGGGCAGGGTGAAGGTCAGTTCCGGGTCGAGGAAGGCGATGGCCGGGCGGTTGAGGTCCGTGTTAATGCCGCATTTGAGGTGCTCCTCGTCGTTGCTGATAACGCAGGAGTTAGAGGCCTCGGACCCGATGCGGGGATGGTCGCCACGCAGGCGACGTCGATGCGGTCGGCGGGAACGGCGCGCTTGCGGAAGAAGTCCCATACGTCGCCGTCGTATACCGCCCCCAGCGCGATGGCCTTCGCGCAGTCCATGGCTGAGCCGCCGCCCACGGGCAGGATGATGTCGACGTCGTTTTCCCGTGCGAGCTCGACGCCTTCTCGCACCAAGCCTATTTCGGGGTTTGGACGCACCCCTCTAAGCTCGATGTGCTCCACGCCCGCGGCGTCGAGCGATGCCTTCACGTGGCCGAGCGTTCCGCAGCGGACTACGGAACCCTTGCCGTAGACAATGAGCGCTCGGCGGTGGCCGGAGACGGACAGGGTCTCCCCAACCTTGTCGGTCACTTTTCGTCCAAAGACAAAGCGGGTGGGGGAGTAGAGGGAGAAATCGTTCATGGAGCTCCAATCTGGCGTTTCGCCCTACATGCGCGGAGGAGTTTTTCGGGCGCATCGCCTGCATTCGCGTCGCAATCTCGGCGGCGCGGTGCGGTCCGTGGATTCCATCGTATCGCCCGCGGCATCCCTTACCGACGATTGGGGCGAGTCTGCATTTCGCGGCGCGACGTCCACCTGGCGGACGATATCCGTTCGCGACACGTGGCCGTCCCGGTCGCAATAGCGTATGCGCACCGGGTCGCCGAGATGGGCCTGTGACCCCTTCTCCTGATGCGAGCGCGCGAGACGGACGAGCAGCGGCGCGAGCACCTGCTCGACCGTCTCCTCCCGATACCACGCCGCCACGGGCAACCCGTTCACGTCAAACCCGTACGTTCGCCATGCCATTCGCCTCGCCGCCTTCGCCGAACGAAACCGCGTATCCAGACCGCCGGTCCCCAACCCAGCACTTCGACGAGCCTTCGCGCGCACTTCTGCGGTCGGGATGCGCCCGTGAGGCGCTCGGCAGGCAGCGCCATTGCCGCTCGCTGTGTCGAGCGCGAGTGTCGAGAAGTCGCCACATGCCACTCAGATGTAGCATGGAGTGCCGAAGCGCACGCGCCCGTGACGAAACACTGGCGCCAACCCGTTCCGCGCACCACCCCGCCCGTAAGGTGTGTGGCGAAAGGAGGACCAGCCGCATGAACATCCCCGAGACACAGAGCCTACCTCGATCGCATTCCGCACGAGCTTCTCTGACATTTCCGCCCATTACCACGTGGAGGTCCCCGTCACGGAGATCGCCTACGCATACGACTACATCAATTCCCGGCATGCCCCTCGCAGGCAGGCCACGCTGAACGACGGGTCCGCGGCCCGGCAGGAAGAATGACGCGCCTCGGCACAGGCCATGCCGAAACGCGTCACGCAAGCAAAGGAAGGAAGCCAACATCACATGAGCATCATCGCAGCACGCATCGACAACCGCCTGCTACACGGCATAGTGGCAACCCAGTGGGTACCCGAGTTCCGTCCGCAGCGTCTCATGGTCATCGATGACATCGTCGCCAACGACCCGACCAAGAAGGCTGCCATGCGGATGGCAAAGCCCTCGGGAGTCGCCCTCTCCATTATCAACAAGGAGACGGCTCTCGCGAACTATCGGGCGGGCAAGTACGACGACCACACGGTCTTCATCGTGGCGCGAGACCCCCAGACCATCCTCGACGTCATACAGACGGGCCAGGTTGTTCCCACACTCGTGGTCGGAGGCACAGTCTTTCCCGAAGAGGGGTCAGACGCCGTCCAGGTGAGCAGTCGCGCCTACGTCACCAAAGACGAGCTGCCCGCATATCGAGCGATTGCTGGCACCGGCTGCGATATCACCGTTCGCTATGTGCCGGCCGACAAGCCCGTAGAGCTCTCCAGCATCATCACGCTTTAGCAAGGGAGTGAACTTATGACACCATCCATCATCCAGATAGCCGTCGTTACACTCATCGCCTTCATCTACGGAGCCGAGAAGAACGCGGGACAAATTCTCACGAACATGTCCGTCACGCCAGCATGGTTCGTCGGACTTGCGCTCGGCGACCCCGTAACCGGCCTCGCCGTCGGCGCCATCGTCCAACTCATGAGCCTGGGCGTGGCGGCCATGGGAGGAGCCTCCGTCCCCGACTATCCCACTGCCGCCATCATTGGCGCCGTCGTTGCCATCACCTCGGGTCAGGAGGCGAGCGTCGGCGTTGCCGCCGGAATCGCAGTCGGCATGCTCGGCCTTCAGCTCGACGTCATCGCCAAGACGGCAAACGGCTTCCTCGGGCGTGCCTCGCAGCGCTTTGCCGAAGAGGGCAAGTACTCGCAGATGAAGAGCGTACTTTTCCTCGGTCCGGTCTTCTATGGCCTTACGGCGGCCATCCCCACGTTTGCCGTACTGCTCTTTGGCGCCGATGCCGTCAACGCTTTCCTCTCCGTCATGCCCTCCTGGTTCACGACCGGCCTCTCCATCGCCGCCGGTATCCTCCCCGTCGTCGGCCTTGCGATGCTTCTGTCCTTCATGCCAATGAAGAAGTTCATCGCCTACGCCATCGTTGGCTTCGTTCTGGCCGCCTACCTGCAGATAAGCATTCTCCCCATCGCCCTGCTCGGTGCCGCCGCGGCCATCGAGTACTACAAGTCGCACAGCAATCCGTCCGTAAACGCTCTCGACGCTGGAGGTCTGGAAGATGAGTAACGAAGTTAACGCCACCAAGGCAAACGAAGCGCCAACCTGCCTGGCAGACGGAACGTACCAGCCAGTCCTCACCGTTTCCGATCTCGACCGTTGCGGCCGCCGCTGGATGCTCGGCGCGTCCATCTATAACTATGAGTCCCAGTGTGCCCCGGCGGTCATGTTCGCAACCGAACCCGCCCTGCGCAAGATCTATGCAGGAGACGAGGAGGGCTACCGCAGGTCACTTCTGAGCACCTATCGCTATTACAATGCGACTCCCCAGGTAAGCGGCCTGCTCCTCGGCGCCGGCCTAGCCTTGGAGGACAAGGGGCACAATGACGCCATCGACGCGGTCCAAGACCTTAAGATTGGCCTCATGGGCTCCCTCTCAGGAGTCGGCGACACGATCTTCGCCATCCTCATTCCCACCATCTTCGGCTCCATCGCCGCCTACATGGGACAGGCGGGAAACCCCGTCGGCGTGCTTCTCTGGCTTGCCGTCGCCATCGCCATCTTCGTATGGAAGCTCTTTGACTGGCGCATAGGCTATAAGTTCGGCGACAAGCTCTTCACGACCCTTGCCGAGAAGATGTCCGTTTTCACCGAGTCGACGTCGGCACTTGGCATGATGGTCGTCGGTGCGCTCATCCCCACCGTCATCAAGGTCTCGTGTGGTCTCACGTTCACCATGGGTGAAGTTACGCTCGACGTCCAGACGGGCATCCTCGACCAAATCATGGTCGGCATGCTGCCCGTAATAGCCACAGCCATCGTCTACGCCCTCGTCAAGCGCAAGGTCAGCATCAACAAGATTGTCCTCGGCATCCTCATCATCTCGTGGGTGTGCGCGGCTTTCGGCATTCTTGCTGCCTAGCCTAGGGCTAGACCAACCCACAAAGGACGCATTATGAGGCACATCATCATTGCATCGCACTACGGCCTGGCAGCCGGACTCGGAGACACGCTCAAGGCCATCATAGGACCGGGGCACGACATCAGGGTTGTCTGCGCGTTTACAGACGAAACCCCGCTCGAGGAGAAGCTCGCCAGCGCATTCGAGGGCATCGCCGAAGATGACGAGACCCTCGTTCTCACCGACATCCTTCAGGGCAGCGTAAACCAGCTCGTAGCCTGCTCGGCTCCGCGAGGCGCGTTCATAGTGACCGGCGTAAACCTTCCCGTGGCCCTCGAGCTCTCGCTCCACGCCGGACAGCTTACTCCCGATGTGGTGAGGCATGTCGTCACCCAAGCCAAAGAGCAGCTCGTCTACCTCGGAGATCTGACTCCGGACGTTGACGAAGAAGACGAATAGGAAAGACGCGACAGTAAGGAGGACGAGACATGCGCAAAGTCCCGACCAATAACCAGCACCTGTTCTACCAACCGAAGGACGTGTGGGTGGGAGACGTCATGCCCTTCGGCAAGGACGGCACGTTCTATCTATACCACCAGCGTGACACGCGCGACCCCGCTCCGCTTGCCGAAGGACAGCCCTTTGGGTGGTCGCTCGCGACCACCCAGGACTTCGTGACGTACCAGGAACACGGAACGGCGATCCCCCACGGCGGAGAAGACGACCAAGACCAGTTCATCTACGCCGGAACCGTCTACGAGGCAAAAGGGGAGGTACGCGCTTTCTATACCGGGTTCAACCGCAACTACCTGCGAGAAGGCAAAACGTCCCAGGTGCTCATGCAGGCGAAGGCCTGCTCGGATGATTATGCGACGTGGAAAAAGACGGGTGTTGCAGCAGAGCTCACGCCTCAGCCAGGATACGATGGGCGCAACTGGCGCGACCCTTTCGTAATATGGGATGACGACCGGAAGGAATACCTCCTCGTACTGGGCACGCGTAAGGGAGACGACCCCTCCAAAACCCTCCAAACTGGCAGGCTCGTTCACTTTACGTCGAAGGACCTCGAGCACTGGCAGTTCAAGGGCGACTTTTGGGCCCCCGGCCTCTACACCATGTTCGAAATGCCAGACATTTTCAAAATTGGCGATTGGTGGTACCTGGTCTACTCTGAGTACAGCGACGAGAACAAGATCGTCTACCGCATGAGCCGCGATCTCCACGGTCCGTGGGAGAAGCCGAGAGATGACGCCTTCGACGGGAGGGCGTATTACGCCGGACGGACCGCCTTCGACGGATCGCGCAGGATTCTGTCCGGCTGGGTCCCCACGCGCGAGAACGACGATGACCGGGCCAACTGGCTTTGGGGTGGCTCGTTTATGCCCCATGAGGTGTACCAGCGCCCCAATGGCACCCTCGGCGTTCGCCCTCCCCAAAGCATAAGGGATGCGTTCGAGTGCCCTGATGCCGTCCCGGATATCGAGCTTCGCGGAGACCACGAACGAACGGAGTGCGTAATCACCGAAAACGCAGGCGAGATCTTCTGCTTCGAGGCAGACGTGACGTTCAGGGACGCTTGCGACTTCTCAATTCGAGCCTACAAGAATCTCGAGACCGACGAGTCGTACGAATACCGCTTCGACCTCGACGCGAATCGGCTCTCGTTCGACAAGAGTCCCTGTTACAAGTGGTTCCGCGTAATGGATAAGGGGCTTTGGAGGCCAGTCTGGCTCGAGTCCGGGCGTTCTTACCACCTGCAGCTCATCGTTGACGACAACATCCTCGTCCTCTACCTCGACGGTACCGCACTCACGACACGCGTCTGCGAGAAGTTCGGCCACTCGCTTGCTGTTACGGTAACGAATGGCGAACTCAAACTGTCCAACATAGCCTTGGCGAAGGGGCTGCGCGAACAGGAAAAGTAAGCCAGTGAACCTCGTCGCCACAGCGACTCCCCCAGCAAAACATGCGAACAACGGGTCCGGCCGCATTTCGGCGACCGGACCCGTCCTGCGCCCTGATGGCACATGGCCCCAGGCTGCCGACAGCAAGGCGGCCTTAGGGGCCTCGCTTACAGGTTGCGGAGCGCGTCGACGAGGGGGCCTTGTCCGCGGCGACTCGTTGGCCTGCTTGATGACCTTCGCGGACACGCCGGTCACCACGGCACCGGCCGGCACGTCCTCCACGCATACGGCACCGGTGGCCACCGTGGCGCCCTTGCCCACGCGAACATGCGCATGATGTTGGGGTGGGCGGCCAGACGCTCCACGTTGGCCGCGCTGATGCTGCAGCCGGTGCGCCCGGGGATGTTGTAGATGATGCAGGGGATGTCCACCGCGCTGGCCGTGTGAACGAGGCACTGGTAGATGTCCTCCTCGTTGGACTTGTTGCAGTACGGCGAGATGATGAGCGGGGCGTCGGCGTTCAGCTTCTAGTACGTGAGGCTCTTGCGCGCCTGCGTGGCCGTGCAGTTGGAGCCCGAACCGGCGATGGCCGGCACGTGCCCGGCCACGTGCTCCACGACTAACTTGACGACCTCGTTGTTTTCCTCGTCGGTCATCGTGGCTGACTTGCCGGTGGTGCCCAGTGTGAGGATGGCGTCGGTGCCGCTCTCGATCTGGAGTTCGAGCAGCATCTCGAGCTGGGCAAAGTTGACGGAGCCGTCCTCGTCGAATGGCGTGACGAGCGCGATTATGGAACCCTCGAGCTTGAGGACGTCCATGGTTTCCTGCCTTTCCGAGCCGTCCGGGCGCGGGGCGTCCGCGCCAGCGGCAGAGTCGGTTCGAGCGATGTAGCCAGAGACGGAGCAAACGGCGAGGCGCTCGGCGGACAGCGCCGTTGCCGCTCGCTGTGTCGAGCGCAAGTGTCGAGAAGTCGCCATATGTCACTACAGATGTATCATGGAGTGCCGAAGTGCACGCGCCCGTGACGGAACGCGGGCGCCAACCCGTCCCGAGCACCACCCCGCCCGTAAGGTGTGGGACGAAAGGAGGACCAGCCGCATGAACATCCCCGAGACACAGAAAGACCTGCTTGCCTACCTCGATCGCATCACGCGCGAGCTTGGCAGCACGCGGGGCGGGCGCATCCAGAACCGTCTCGACCACTTCACCACGGCATCTATAACCGACTCGCTCGCCATCTCGCGCAGCCTGGCAAGTCAGTATCTCAACGAGCTCGTGCGCGCTGGCCTCGTGGTGAAAGCAGGGGCGCGACCGGTGTGCTACTTCCACCGCCGCTCCCTCGAACGCTTCTTCCAGTCTCGCATTGAGCGTAGCACCTACCCTTCGGTCGAGCAGCTCTTCGCCACGCTCGGAAACGGCGAGCGACTCGACTTTGACCGCGCAATCGGTCACGAGCTGAGCCTTGCGCCCTGCATCAGCCAGCTCTGCGCCGCGCTCAAGTACCCGCCAGCTGGCCTGCCCATCCTGCTCTGTGGCGCTTCGGGAACCGGCAAGGGTCTACTCGCCGAACTTGCCCTCGAATACGGCAAGAACGTCGGCGTCCTGCAGCAGGAAGCCAAGCTTGTGAGCATCGACTGCTCGCATTACGCAGACGATGCCCGCGCGCTCACTCACGATCTGTGCGCAGATGGCGGGCCTGCAGATCGGGCGAGCGGCGGCATCGTTTATCTCAAGGACGTCGACACCCTCTCACCCGCTGCCCAGGACGCGCTCTTGGAGTGGGCCTCCGCACAGGCGGGCGCCATTGTGCCAGCCCCTGCTGCGCGCCTTATCTTTGCCACCTCAAACGAGGCAGACAGTACCGAGTGCCGCAGCCTCACGCGTCGCATCCCCATGTCCGCCCAGGTGCCGTCTCTGCGCGAGCGCACCCAGGAGGAGCGTGAGGAACTGACTCTCCACTTCCTCAAGGAGGAGGGCCGACGCATAGGACGCGACATCCTCATAAGTCGCGGAGCCTTCCGAGCCCTCGCCGGCACCAACTTCGAGGAGAACGTACGCGGCCTACGCGACTGCATCACCAACTGTTGCGCCGAGGCCTATCTAGACACGAAGGGTGACAGCCTGGAGATTCGCACCTACCAGCTTCCCTCCGCAATCCTTGCCGGCTCCGCACTTGAGCGCAGCGAGAACGATATGCAGCTCATCGACACCACCCGGAGCATCCAAAGCCAGGCGGACGACCGCGCACGGCATGTACTCGACGCCATGCTGGAGCCATACGAGAGCTATCGCGAAGGCACGCTTGATGGGAGCGCGTGCAGCGCTCAGCTGGTGGAGCGAGCCCGCGACCTTGAGGACTACCTGGCGTTCGGGCAAAACCCGGGCCGCTCGAAGTCCGACGCATACGAGCAGATCGCCGACAGCGTCGTCACTTCCGTGAACGAACTCTACTCGATCGATTTGTCCCGAAAGAGCTCGCATCTAATCGCCCAGGGCATCTGCCTCCAGCTGTGGCCGCCCGCAAACCTCTCGCGTTGGAAGAGCTCCCATGCAAGCGAGCTTTCCGGCATGCGCGGCGTCGTGGCCCAGCGCAACCGCTTTGCCGTTACTGTCTGCGCCTGCATCGCTGATGAACTCAAGGCTACGCTCGGCATCGCGCTCGACGATCTCACGTGTCTGCTCGTCCTTGCGCATGCGGCACTCGCACTCGACCCGTCTAAGCGTCGTCGGAGCGTCGGTATCGTCCTCAGTCATGGCTACTCGACCGCCACGAGCATCGCCGACGCTGCCAATCGGATTCTTGACACGAGGGTCTTCGAGGCCATCGATATGCCCTACGACCAGAAGGTTACGGACGTCGCTGCTCCTCTTCAGCAAATCATCGACCGCTTCTCCTACGCAGACGAGGTCGTCATCCTCGTGGACATGGGATCGCTCCAGGATATTTATAAGAGTCTGGAATCCACCTCCGGCATGACACTCGGCATCATCAACAACGCCTCTACCGGCCTTGCGGTGGAGGTTGGCTCCGGACTTATCGCGGGTCGCTCCGTGCGAGAGGTTCTCGACGATGCTGCGGCAGCTTGCACCTGTAATTATCACATCGTGGCGCGCAACGCCCGACCGGACGCGATTGTCTTCTGCTCCGAAGGCGGACTTGACGCAGCTGCGCGGATCCGCGATCTCGTGGCGCAGAGCCTGCCTGGCGAGTCCCCCGCGCGGCTTGTCGCCGTTGACTGGCGGCAGCTCGCCAATAACGGATCTGAGGATGCCGCCTTCTCCCAGTACAACGTGCGCTCGGTCATCGGCACGGACAATCCGCACACCGACGGAGTCCCGTTCATTTCGCTCGAGGAACTCATCGCCGGCGAAGGAACGGCCCAGATAGACCGCGCCTTCGCACGCTTGCTCGACGCTGACGGCTTGCGCACGTTCCACCAGAATCTCGTCAAGAACATGACCCTCAGGAACGTGGTCGAGTCCATCACAATCCGTAACCCCAACAAGCTCTTCGGCGAAATCGAGAGTGCCGCGGAGCGGCTCCAGCAGCTCACCGGAGACGTGATTGGCGCTCGTGTGAGCATGGGGCTCTACGTGCACCTGTGTTGTCTCGTGGAGCGCCTCGTGACCAGAAGCCCCATCGAGAACTACGCAGACGAGCAGCGCTTCGCCAATGAACACAACGATTTCGTCGAGGCATTCCGCACGAGCTTCTCTGACATTTCCGCCCATTACCACGTGGAGGTCCCCGTCACGGAGATCGCCTACGCATACGACTACATCAATTCCCGGCATGCCCCTCGCAGGCAGGCCACGCTGAACGATGGGCCCGCGGCCCAGCAGGACGAGTGACGCGCCTCGCAAGCAAAGGAAGGAAGCCAACATCACATGAGCATCATCGCCGCATGTATCGACAACCGCCTGCTACACGGCATAGTGGCAACCCAGCGGATACTGGAGCGAACGGCGAGCCGCTCGTCGGCCGGGAAGCAGTCAAAGGTGGCAAAGTAGTCGCGCGGCTCCTCGGCGCAGCGGATGAGCTGGCCCGACCCGTCCGGACGCATCAGCACCTCGGCACGCTTGAGCTGGCCGTTGTAGTTGTAGCCCACCGAGAACCCGTGCGCGCCCGCATCGTGGATGACGAGCAAGTCGCCCTCCTCCACTTCGGGCGGGCGCCGGTCGATAGCGAGCTTGTCGTTGTTCTCGCACAGCGACCCCACCACGCCGTAGGTGTGCTCGGCAGCACCGCTATGCGGAACGCCCCGCGATCTCGACCGAGAGCACGTCGGAGAACGGGATGTCTAATTGCTGGGGCCTGTCAGCTTGGGGCCTGCCGCCGCGGGTGTAGCCGGACTGCATGCGTTCGGCGCTGCTAGGCACGATGTCGGGCATCGCCGCGGGCAAGACGGCGGGTCTCACCGTGTTCGCCAAGCGCGAGGAGCGTTTTGGTTTTTCGCAAGCAAATGCGGACGAAATCATCGACCAGATTCCCGATCTGCTCAAACATGCAGGGCCCCTATGTGTTTAACCTCATTTTTCCGTGTGCGGTAGAATGGAGTAGTTGAGATCGCGAACGCCTTAAAGGGAGAGTTTTTGTGGATACGCATCTGGATGGGGGCTCTTCCGCCCCGCTGTATCAACAGGTGCTCGATTTGCTCAAGAGCGATATCGAACAGGGGACATATCCCGTTGACTCGCAGATTCCAACGGAACTTGAGCTTTCTAAGATGTACGGCGTGGGAAGGGTCACGGTTCGTCGCGCAATAGAGGAGCTTGTGGGCGAGGGGTATCTCACCAAGCGGCAGGGGCGTGGTACGTTTGTGACCGCGACAAAGATAATTCGCAAGGTGCATCAGAAGGACGATGTTCAGAGTTTTACCCAAGCATGCGCTGAAAACGGCATGAAGGCGGGCGCTCGCGTCGTTGCCCGCAAGACCGTTGCCGCCGATCGCGACCTCGCTTCTTTCTTTGGCTTGGATGAAGGCTCTGACCTCATCTTGGTCTCACGCGTGCGTACCGCAGACGGCGTGCCGGTCCTGTTCGAGAACAACTACTATCCTGTTGACGGATTCGAATTTCTCAAAGATATCGGTCTCTCCAATTGCTCGATATTCGAGGCCGTGGGGGAGCGTACGGGTAGGTATCCCTGTTCGTCCGATCCCTGCAGGCTAGAGATCGCCCGTGCGGGAATTGATACCGCCCGCGAGCTCAAGGTCCCAGTAGGGGAGCCGCTATTCTTCATGAACGCGGGCTTTCTCGATTCCAACGGAGAGCGCTTCTGCTATGGCAGGCAGTACTACGTGGGTTCGCGCTACAGCTTCGATATCTAGCGGCTCTGTCTCGCGCAGCGCTGTTCTCGCCATCGCCGCAACAGGTCCGTTTAGCGCGTAAAAGTTACCACTTATAGAACAACCTAATATGTTTCTTGACCGGCACCTTCATGCAGGTTATACATAGGACAACCTAAGATGTTTGCTTATACGTGAGGGTTTTTTGGCAAGCATCGTTGCTCTGACAGGAGGTTAAGAATGTCGGATGCCAAACAGGAGAAGCCCAAGCGCAGATTCCATCTCCAGCTTCCCCATGTGTACACCATCGCGTTCATGCTGATTGTGTTCTTCGCGGTGCTCACATGGATCGTCCCATCGGGTCAGTTCGACCGTCAGACCATTCAGACGGCCGCGGGCGAGCGAGAAGTCGCCGTAGCCGGAACGTACCAAGAAGTCGACAAGGTCTACACCGATTCGGAGACGGGGGAGACCGTCGATCTGCGACAGGGCATCGATGCCGTCCTGCAGGCTCCCGCCAAGGGCATCCAGGCTGCGGCCGATGTCGTCGCGTTCGTCCTGCTGATCGGCGGATCGTTCGCCATCGTCACCAAGACCAACGCCCTAAACGCCGGTATGAGCCGCGTGATCAAGAAGTTGAAGAACAAGGACATCTTGATCATCCCCATCTCCATGGTCCTGCTCTCGATCTGCGGCACCACGTTCGGCATGTCCGAGGAGGCGCTGCCGTTCTACGCGATCTTCATCCCCATCATGCTGAGCATCGGGTATGACTCCATGACCGCATTCATCATCTGCTTCCTCGGCCCCAACCTTGGTTACTGCGCATCCACTATCGATCCTTTCAACGTGCTGATCGCCCAGGGCGTTATCGGCATCGAGGGAAATCCCCAGCTTTGGCTCCGCGCCATCCTGTGGGCCATCTTCACCGCCGCGGGCATTTTCTGGGCCATGCGCTACGCGCGCCGCGTCAAGCTCGATCCCAAGTCCTCCATCACCTATGAGGACGATAAGCAGAAGCGCATCGAGTTCTCTGTCACCGACGCCTCTATCGAAGAGGAGTTCACGCTTCGCCACGAGCTCGTCCTCATTGATTTCGCGGTCGGCATGGGCGTTATCGTGTGGGGCCTCGTTACCCAGGGCTGGTATATGGACGAGATCTCTATGGTGTTCCTGGCCATGGGCCTTCTTGCCGGCATACTCGGCGGCTTGGACGAGAAGACCATTGCGGAGGAGTTCGTCCGCGGAATCGCCGACTTCGCCTACGCAGCCTGCATCATCGGTATCGCCCGCGGCATCCTGGTCGTTGCAGAGGGCGGAATGATCATCGACTCTATTCTTAACTGGCTCGTCGGACTCCTTGCGGGCGCTCCGTCCTTCATCTATACCACCTTCATGTACATCGTCCTCGGCCTGCTTTCGCTGCTGGTTCCTTCCAGCTCCGGCCTCGCTGCACTCACCATGCCAGTCATGGGCCCGCTGACCGAGCTTATGGGTCTCAATCCCGAGGCTGCCGTCACCGCTCTGCAGTTCGCGAACCAGACCATCAACACCATCAGCCCCGTTGCGGGCATGACCGTCGCGGGTCTCGCCGTAGCGAAGATCTCCTTCGGGCAATGGTGGAAGACCATCTGGAAGTTCTTTATCTTCATGGTCCTGTTCGGATTGGTCGCGACTACGATCTCCGGCCTACTGCCGATGTAGGAGGTGCCCGGTGTTTGATCGTTCGCTAGTATTGCTGTCCCGCAGCATCTTTACCGGCCTTTCCGATGAACCGATCGACGGATATGTTTCGATTCGCGGTAATCGCATCGAATCCGTGGGCGCCTCTGATCGGGCTGCCGAATATACTGCGCATGCGGACGAGGTTCGCGACCTTGGCTCCAGAACCGTCATGGCAGGCCTTGTCGACGTGCACACGTTCTTTACCGGCTGGGTGCTCCGTCGCATCGGCGCCGATCTTATCGATGCGACCTCGGCAGATGATGTTTTCACCGCGATGTCGAATTGGAAGGAGGAGCGGCCCCAGGCCCCTATGGCGTTGGGCATGAACCTTCCGGAGACCCTTATGGGTGACGACTTGGTTGATATGTTGGACGAGAAGTTCTCATCCACGCCTGCCGTCGCCTTTACTGCCGGCGCGGAGACCTGCGTGCTCAACTCCGCCGCATCTGCGCGCTATGGTTTTACGCCCGAGGCTTGCTATGCCGAGATGATTTGGCACCTTATGCGCGATTATCTACCTCTTCAGGAAGTCCGCGATGCGTATGGCGACTACATGACCATGCTTAACTCCCGTGGCGTCACCGCCATCAAGGAGATGTGCTTTGACGATTATTACGGATTTGCGGACGAGATGTATCGCCGCGAGCAGGAAGGCGAACTTACGGTTAGGGTCGACATGATGAGCCAGCCCGTCGGGCATGGAGCCGACCTTGATTACGCCTGCTCGGCGCGCGACCGCTTCCAAGGAGACTTCGTCAGGTTCTCCGGCTTCAATCGCATGACCGATCGCGGCGTGTGGTGCGGCCTGGCCGAGATGATCGATCCCTACGAGGAGGGGGCCGATGCGGGTGCCGGCGGAAAGACCGTGGTCGAGGAGCCCGAATGGGACCTCATCTCTCGCGAGCTGTCCGAGATCGATGCCCAGGGATTCCGCTACTCCCTGCATTGCCAGGGGGATGGGGCCGTTCGCAAGACGATCGACCTGTATGAGCGGCTACCGCGTGATGAGTCGGGAAGGCTCGCTCGCAGGCATTCGATTACGGACCTTGAGAACTCCGATCCAGCTGACCTGGCGCGCATGGGCGCCATCGGCGGTATCTGCGAGGTCTATCCCCAGATCCTTACTCTTGATAAGCGCGAGGATTGCCTTTCGACCATGCGTCGCCAGATAGGAGAGAAGAGGCTCTCCCGCAGCTGGAACCGTCGCGCCATGGTGGATGGCGGATGTGTGCTGTGCTGCGGAACCGATCTTCCCCTCCTTATCCCGCATCTAGGAGATTCGATCTACAGCGCCTGCGGAGGGTACTTCGCCGACGGTTTGGACGTCAACCCGCAGAATACCGTTAGCGTTGCCGAGCTGCTGCGGGCATGGACTGCCGGGGGTTCCTACGATCTGGTTCGCGAGAACGATTTCGGCACCCTCGAGGCGGGCAAGCTCGCGGACATCTGCGTTTTGGACCGCGATGTGTTTGCGGTGGACCCCAAAGATGCCAGAGACATCCAGGTCTCGCTCACGCTGAGCGATGGTCGGGTCGTGTACGAAGATTGCTAGGAGAGGAGATGCCCAGCATGGATTTAAACGCTTCCGCGCCCCGCCTGCGTCGCGAGCAGGTCGCCGGCATGAACATTCACTACATCATGTGGTCGCTCGATTATTTCCTTGATGTTCAGCAGCGCCTTGGCTTCAAAACCATCGAGCTTTGGGCGGCCGAGCCGCACGTGACGCTGGACCACACGGGGTATTTCGAGGCCGACAAGCTTCGCCGCAAGATCGAGTCCCGCGGACTCTCCGGGAGCTCCCTGTGCCCGGAGAACGTGGTGTATCCGTGGCAGTACGCTGCCAGAAAGCCCCTCCACGCGCAGCGGAGCCTCGCTTACTTCAAGCACGGCATCGAGCTCGCCGAGGTGCTCGGCGCCCCGTATATGTCCATCAACTCCGGTTGGGGCGATTGGGACGAGGACCGCGAGGAAGCTTGGAAGCGCTCTGCCGAGCACTTGGCGATTCTTGCGGACTATGCCGGCGAGCACGGCGTGACCCTCTGCATGGAGAGCCTGAGGCCGGAAGAGAGCAACTTGGTGGTTACACTCGCGGATGCCAGGCGCATGCTTGACCAAGTAGCCAACCCGCACCTTACTCCAATGGTGGACACTACTGCTATGGGAGTCGCCGGCGAGAGCCTTGAAGAGTGGTTTGCCGAGTTTGGCGATGGTGCCATAAGGAACATGCACTTCATTGATGGCGACCCATACGGCCATCTGGTTTGGGGCGATGGAAAGCACAGCATGGACGATTTCGTGCGTGTCCTCAACGCGCATGGGTTCGAGGGCTATCTTGGCCAGGAGATCACCGATGGAAGGTATTTCGATGATCCCGCAGCAGCGGACCGGCGCAACATGGACGCCTTCGAGAGGTATTTTGTCGACTAGCGCGTAGCTCCCATTCGCGTGGGGCAGTCAACACGCTTGACGAGAAGACTTGCAGTAAACGTTGGCGGATTCGTCCGCCGTATCGAAAGGAAGAATAACAATGAACGCACATGATCTCATCGCCGACGCAATCGCCGAAAAGGGCGGTTTCGATAGCGTCTTCTGGGTTGCCTGCGGCGGCTCCCTCATCGACCTGCTGCCCGCCCATGAGCTGCTTAAGCGCGAGGCGACTACGTTTGCCAGTGAGGCGTATACCGCCCGCGAGTTCGATATCATGCGTCCCAAGCGCCTGGGCGAAAAGTCCCTTGTTATCGCTTGCAGCCACTCCGGCAACACTCCCGAGGTAATCGATGCGTGCTCGATCGCCAAGGCGGCGGGCGCAACCGTTATCGCACAGACCGACAACGCCGGCTCCGGCATCGATAACGGTGAGTGGACGTGCTGGGTATATCCGTGGGGCGAGGGAGTTCCGCAGGCGGAGGTACCCGCCGGCATCTCTTTGGCTCTCGCTGCCGAGCTCTTGGATCAGCAGGAAGGTTATGCTGACCTTGCCGATATGTACGAAGGCATCGCCAAGATGGACCGGATCCTGCCTGCGGCTCGCGAGAAGGTCAACGCCGAACTTTGCGACCGTTTCGCTGCCCTGTGCCAGGACCACAAGTTCCTGTATATCTTGGGATCCGGTCCCGTGTTTAGCCAGACCTATGGCTTCGCTATCTGCTCGCTTATGGAGATGCAGTGGCAGAGCTGCGCCTATATCCACTCCGGCGAGTACTTCCACGGCCCCTTCGAGGTGACCGAGCCCGGAGTCTTCTACTTCCTGCAGATGTCTTCCAGTGAGTGCCGAGCCATGGATGAGCGCGCCCTCGCATTCCTCGAGACCCATACCGACACTCTTATGGTGCTCGACGCCATGGAGTACGGCATGGACCAAGTACCGGCAAGCGTTCGCGCGTTCCTTGATCCAATCCTGTTCTACGCGATGAACTGTGAGCTGCGCTCCGCTCGCGGCAAGGTGTTCGACCATCACCCGGACGTGCGTCGTTACATGGGCATCGAGAAGTACTAGCGATTTTAGAACGGGGCGCGAAGCGCGTTGAGACGTGCGAATCCTCGCGCCTCTTCTGCTCGCCGTAGCCACGGCGGTTTACCTGAATGGAGATAACCATGGCAGCCTATCCTATAAGCGTGCTCGGCTTTGGAGACAACGTTGTCGATAAGTACGAGCATATCAAGACTATGTATCCCGGCGGCAACGCAGTCAACTTCGCCGTCTTCGCCAAGAAGCTCGGTGTCGATCGCAGCGCCTACATGGGAATCTTCGGATCAGATGAGGAGGCCGAGCACGTTATAGCATCGCTTGAGGACGAGGGCGTCGAGCTTCTTCGCTGCCAGCAGGTCCTGGGCGTCAACGGCGCCGCTCGCGTGACCGTTGACAAGACCGGGGACCGTATCTTCCTGGGCTCCAATGAAGGCGGCATACGTGGCGACATGCGCTACGTGATAGACCGCTTCGCCGCCGAGTACGTCAGCGGCTTCGATTTGGTGCACAGCGGCAACTACTGCTTCACCGAGCGCGAGCTCCCCAAGATCAAGGCTGCCGGTGTGCCTATCAGCTTCGACTTCTCCGATGACTCCACCGACGAGTACTTCGAGCAGATTGCGCCATTTGTGACGTACGCCTTTATGTCCATGGGCGACGCTTCCCTGGAGGATATCAAGGCGAAGCTCGAGTGGGTGAAGGCCCTTGGCCCTCAAATCGTATGCGCGTCGCGCGGGAGCAAGGGTTCCGTCGCCTATGACGGCGAAAACTTCTACGAGCAGGGCATCAAGCCCGTGGCGCCCGAGGAGCTCAAAGACGCTATGGCGGCCGGCGATTCACTGCTGACGGCGTTTTTGGTCACCTATCTTTCCAAGAAGAAGGCCGGCGAGTGCGGCGAGGCCGCAATTCGCGAGAGCTTGGACTTCGCTGCCGGTTTTGCGGCGCAGACCTGCAAGATCGAGGGCAGTTGGGGCCACCCGCTGGTCTACGAGAACTAGTTTTTTGTCGTGGCGGGGTGTCTTGGGGCGCCCCGCATTGCGTTGGGAGTCAAGATGTCCGTTCGTGCCTGCGCGGCAGGATTTTGCTGTGCCGATGTCTACCAGAATCTGGATCCCCTGGGTTGCATCCAAGGGGGCCTCTCAGGAGCGCTTCGAGGGGTGCTTCTTGAGTATATGAAGGCAAAAGGGATATGCAATCTTCATATATGGCCTTCTTTTAGAGGGCGTTGTCCTTACTCTTTCATCTCCTTGCTTCTGGACATTTTGTCTATAGGCAAGAGTCCATGGTCGAGACCATGGTGAAGTTCTGCGGCTAGTAATTACTGCATCACATATCTGTTGTTACCTGAGAGGCTCGCTTTTGCGGGCCTCTTTGCGTTCAAGACTTTAGTCTGCTGGGCGCGCAGCGGCCAGCTTCAACCCACCCGCTATGCGGGTGGAGACAAACGGCTTTACAAAGCCACCCCTCCGACCGATATTGACGATTGTTCAGGCCGTCAAGAATTCGAGTCGAAGGGGTGGTCGCC
>CAJKFS010000011.1 GCA_905199225.1 uncultured Collinsella sp.
GCTGCGCACTTCGTGCGGCGAGCCTTTTTGCGTCCTGCGGAATGCGCTGGGAAGTTACCCCATGCGGCCAGCTACGGGGTCTTTGTTGCGTTCGTACAAGCAACCCAACATATATATCTGAATTTGGATGGGAGGGGCTTGTTGCTGTTGGGGGGCATTGAAGCGCGAGTGATACTTTGGGATGCGTGGCGCCCTGGGTTGGGGCGATGCTTTGGGGTGAGCTTCTTACTTAGCCGAAGAGGGGTTTTATGGCTGAGAGGTAGTCTTTGGCTACGTCGGCTTTGTCTGCTTGGAAGTTATGCCAGGCCCACCATTGGACCATTCCTACGAAGCTTGAGGCTATGTGGTGTAGTAAGAAGCTGCGGTCCATGGTGCCGGCGGGGCCTGCGGGGTCGGCGGGGACGATTTCGGCTGCGCGCGACATGATGGTCTTGCGGAGACAGTCGGCGAAGACGCGGGAGCCGGCGCCGGCTACGAGGGCTCGAACGCCCTGACGGCGTTCCCAGAGGTTGTTGAGGATATGTTCGACCTGCACGAGTGGGTCGTCGAGCGGTGTGCCATCGTCGTCGAGGGCGTGGGTGCAGATGTCGCTCACGAGCTCGGACAGTAGGTCATCTTTGCTCTTAAAGAGGCCGTAGAATGTCGCGCGGCCTACGTGAGCGCGCGCGATGATGTCGCCGACGGTAATCTTGCCGTAGTCCTCTTCGCGTAGCAGCTCGGAGAACGCCGCAACGATGGCAGCGCGGCTTTTTTCTTTGCGGGCATCCATGGCTATGCATCCACGTGAACGAGCAGACAACGGAGCGTGCCGGAGCAGCCCTCGTAGGGGCGCTTGCCTGCGCCGTAGCCGACGGCCTCGATGCGGTAGCAGGCCGGCAGGTGCTCGGTCGTGCGCAGCGCGGTGATGATGGCGGCGCCCGTGGGTGTTACGAGCTCGCCGGCGACCGGTGCGGGCGTGAGGGCGATATTGCCCGCCTGGCATAGGTTGACGACAGCGGGGACGGGAATGGGCATGAGGCCGTGGGCGCAGCGGATGGTGCCGTGGCCCTCGGAAAGCGACTCGACCACGATATCCTCGATGCCCAGGTCATCGAGGCAGATGGCGACCGAGCAGATGTCAACGATGGAGTCGACGGCGCCCACCTCGTGGAACAGGACGGTGTCGGGCGTTTTGCCGTGAGCCTTGGCCTCGGCAGCAGCGAGTACGGAAAAAATGGCGAGGGCGCGACGCTTGGCGCCATCGCTTAGCTGCGAGCCATCGATGATGGCAGTGACATCCGCCAAAGAACGGTGGTGATGGTGGTGGGCGTGATGGTGACCCTCGTGGCCATGACCGTGGGCCTCATGGTCATGATCGTGGCAGTGCTCGTGTTCGTGCTCGCCATGGTCATGATGGTGGTGCTCATGCTCGTGCGTGTGCTCGGCAGCTGCTTCGTTGCCGTAGAGCCAGGCCATATCGTGATCGTGGTTCTCGAGCTCCTCTGCAAGCTGGACGTCGAAATCGCAGGCGTCGATGCCATGCTTGTTTGCGCGCGTGACGGCGATCGTAAAGCCGTCGACCGGCAGCGTGGCGAGCTGATCGCGCAGGTGCTCCTCGCTGGCGCCCAGGTCGAGCAGGGCCGCGACGGTCATATCGCCGCTGATGCCCGAGGTGCCGTCGATGATAAGCGTGTGCTGATGGTTGGACATGGAATGCTCCTTAACGGGCGCGAGGCGTGTCGGCGCTCAGATGATTGATAAGACTTGCCTGGTAGGCGGCGCCAAAGCCGTTGTCGATATTGACGACCGAAACGCCGCTGGCGCAGGAGTTGAGCATGGCGAGTAGCGCGGCTACGCCACCAAAACTTGCGCCGTAGCCCACACTGGTGGGAACGGCGATGACCGGACAGCTTACCAGGCCGCCGACAACGCTCGCCAGTGCGCCCTCCATGCCGGCGATGGCGATGACCACCTGTGCCTGAGCAAGTTCCTCGGCATGCGCGAGTAGGCGGTGCAGGCCGGCGACGCCTACGTCGTAGAGGCGGTCGACCTCGTTGCCATAGAACTCGGCCGTCAACGCGGCTTCCTCGGCGACGGGCAGGTCGCTCGTGCCGGCGCAGGCGACGACGATGCGTCCGTTGCCGGTAGGGGAGGGCTTGCCGCCCACGAGGGCGAGCTGCGCGTCCGGGACATATCCCAGGTCGATGCCGTTGCCGAGGAGCTCCGAGGTGCGGGCTGCCTTTTCGGCATCCAGGCGCGTGACCAGGATGCGCTCCTGGCCGGCATCGCGCAGCGCTTCGATAATGGCGGCAATCTGCTCGGCGGTTTTACCGGCACCGTAGACAACCTCGCCGGCTCCCTGGCGCACCCCGCGCGAAAGATCGAGCTGCGCAAAACCCAGATCGGCGGTCGGCGCCGTCTGGATGCGCGTGAGGGCGACGGCCGGGGTGACTGCTCCGCCGGCAACATCGCTCAGCAATTGCTCAAGATCTCGCTTATCCATATATGTTCCCTTCGACGGCGCAAAGTCTAGCACTCAAAAGGCATTTTTCCGAACACTAAGACAAAATTGTTCGGAAACTATAGGACAGACTGATTCAATTGTTAGACAGATCGACTAGTCACGTAGGATGATGTCCATGGCGAGCATCAGGTTGCGCTCGTCGATGGCAAACGGGGCGGCCTCGCGCGTCTTGGGCTTGGCGCAAAACGCGATGCCCGTGCCCGCGGCCTGAATCATGGGGATGTCGTTTGCCCCGTCGCCAATAGCGACCGTGTGGGCCATGTCGACACCGCACTCAACTGCCCAGTCCAGCAGCTGGATGAGCTTGGACTCCTTGGTTACAATGTCTGCCGCCAGCTTGCCGGTGAGCTTGCCGTCCACGACCTCCAGGCGGTTAGCGAGGCAAAAGTCGATGCCCGCGGCGGCCGCGATCTTATCGGCGACCTCGTGGAAGCCGCCGCTCACCACGCCGACCTTCCAGCCCTTGCTGTGTGCCGAGCGCACAAGCTCCAACGCGCCGGGGGTAAACGTCACGCGCTCAAAGGTGCGCTCGAACACACTCTCGTCCAAGCCGGCAAGCAGCCCAACGCGCTCCTCGAGCGCCTGCTTAAAGTCCAGTTCGCCGCGCATGGCGCGCTCAGTGATCTTCGCCACTTGCTCGCCTACGCCGGCCTCCTCGCCCAACAGGTCGATGACCTCCTGGTTGATGAGCGTGGAGTCGATATCCATAACGATGAGGCGTGCAGTCATGGCGGGCCTTTCCGAGTGCAGTTGTATTGGGGCACATTGTCGCACGTGGCGCGCGTCGGCAGACACTGCGACGCATCAATTGTTTCGTCTCCGTCAAGTCTTTGGGCAGGAGCTACTTTTCCGCGGCACATCGACACAGGTGCGATAAGATAGAACGCCATGTCTGGCTGCGCGGTTTACGCAGGCTGGGCAAATCTGTACGACGCCGCCCGGAACGACACGGGGCGGCACAGATCCATAAAGGAGGATCACTGGTATGAGCCAGACCCGTCCCATCGACGAGCATTCCATGCACACCCGTACCTGCGGCGAGCTTCGCCGCGAGAACGTGGGCGAAGAGGTCACCCTCACCGGTTGGGTGAGCCGTCGCCGCGATCACGGCGGCCTTATTTTCTGCGACCTTCGCGACCGCGAGGGCATCACGCAGCTCACCTTCGACCCCGAGCACTCCGACGGCGACGCCTTTAAGATTGCCGAGACCATGCGTCCCGAGTGGCCCATCAAGATCCACGGCGTCGTGCGCTCCCGTGGCGAGGAGACCACCAACGCCAAGCTCGCGACCGGCGAGATCGAGGTCCTGACCGACCACGCCGAGGTGCTCAACACGTCCGTCACCCCGCCGTTCCAGATCGAGGACGGCATCGAGACCAGCGAGGACACCCGTCTGCGCTATCGCTATCTGGACCTCCGTCGTCCCGAGATGATGGCAAACCTCAAGCTGCGCTCCGACTTTACCTTTGCCATTCGCGAGGCACTGCACAACCGTGAGTTCATGGAGGTCGAGACGCCCTCCCTGTTCAAGTCCACGCCCGAGGGCGCCCGCGACTTCATCGTTCCCAGCCGCATCCAGCCGGGCAACTTCTACGCCCTGCCGCAGTCCCCGCAGCTTCTGAAGCAGCTGCTCATGGTCGGTGGCGTTGAGCGCTACTACCAGGTTGCCAAGTGCTTCCGCGACGAGGACCTGCGTGCCGACCGTCAGCCCGAGTTCACCCAGGTCGATATCGAGATGTCCTTCGTGGACCAGAACGATGTCATGAGCGCGCTCGAAGAGGTTCTTGCCGATGCCTTCGGTCGCATGGGTGTCGAGATGCCCACGCCGCTGCGTCGCATGAACTACTGGGATGCCATGGACACCTATGGCTCCGACAAGCCCGATACCCGCTATGGCATGCACCTGGTCGACCTGACCGACATCTTTGCCAACTCCAAGTTCAAGGTCTTTGCAACTGCCGCAAACGAGGAGGGCTCCGTCGTCAAGGCCATCAACGCCAAGGGCGCCGGTGCCTGGGCACGTGCCAAGATCGATAAGCTCGCCGGCGTGGCCTCCACGTTTGGCGCCAAGGGCCTGGCCTGGATCGCCTTCCGCGAGGACGGCTCCATCAACAGCCCCATCGTCAAGTTCTTCTCGGACGAGGAGATGGCGGCTCTGCGTGAGCGCATGGACGTCGAGCCCGGCGACCTTGTGATGTTCGCCGCCGGTCCGCGCCTGCTCTCTGACGAGATCCTGGGCGGCATGCGCTCCCACATGGCCAACGCGCTCGAGGTCAAGCGCGAGGGTCACGATTTCCTGTGGGTCGTCAACTTCCCGCTGTTCCACTGGGATGAGGACCGCAAGGCTTACGCTGCCGAGCACCAGCCGTTCACCCTGCCGACCGAGACCGACATCGCCAAGATCGAGGCCGATCCGCTGGCAGCCGGTTCGTGCACCTACGACTTTGTCATGGACGGCTTTGAGGCCGGCGGCGGCGGTATGCGTATTCACAACGCCGAGATGCAGATGTCCATGCTCAAGCTCCTGGGCTTTACCGAGGAGCGCGCCGAGTCGCAGTTCGGCTTCCTCATGGAGGCCCTCAAGTTTGGTGCGCCCCCGATGGGCGGTTTCGCTCTGGGCCTGGACCGCGTGTGCATGCTGCTCACCGGTTCCGACTCCATCCGCGACGTCATGGCGTTCCCCAAGACGGCCAGCGGCTCCGACCTCATGTCGGGCGCCCCGAGTGCCGTTAGCGGCGCCCAGCTCAAGGACGTCAGCCTGCGCCTAATGTAGGCGAGCGGCTACATATTGCCCGCAACGAGGGAAGGACGTGCGCCTTCCCTCGTTTTTTTATACACCGAGATTGTGAGGGCATGGGATGACCGGGCGTCGCGGAAAGTGCATCCCGAAATCTGCATCCAGAACGGGTCGCGCTTTCCCAAAGGGGGTCCTCTGGGAAAGCGCGACCCAGAATTCGGCAAAATAATGGGGCACAGTTTCCGGTTGAGCTGTCTAACGGAAACTGTGCCCCAGAATGAGCGCTCAAAACGGGATAGGCTTTCCGCAACAACTGTCTGGCGGAAAGCCCGGCCCAGTTTCCTACAGTGAGTCTCTCTGGATCAGCTGCATGTGCATCACGGAGGTGGTGGGCTCGGCACCCTTGATCATGTCGAGCGCAATGTTGGCGGCCATGTGGCCTTCTTCTCGCAGGGGCTGGCGGACGGTCGTGAGCGCGGGGACGCAGCGCGTCGCAATCTCGTGATCGTCGAAGCCGACGACAGAAACGTCCGCCGGAACGGATAGGCCTGCCTCGTTGAGTGCGGTGATGACGCCAGCCGCGATACGGTCCGATCCGCAGAGCACGCCATCGAAAGCGATCTCGCGCGCGAGAATCTGGTGCATGGCCTGATAGCCGTCTCCGCTGTTCCAGCCGGTATAGATAACGTTTGCGTCTGGGAGGTCTTCGCCCAAGACGGCGCGGTAGCCGCGCAGGCGGTCGGCAACAGCGGGGTTGTCTTGCGGTCCCAATACGGCGACGATATCTTTGCGCCCGCGTTCCTTCATGGCGAGTGCCGCAAAGTGTCCGCCCTCTTCGTCGTCAGAGTAGACTGTCGAGAACACATTGCGATAGGGGTGGCCCTCGAGCTGGCCGCACAACACGGTGGGTACGCCCAGCTCGCGCAGCACCTCGAGCAGCTCGCTGCCCTTGTAGGGGGAGACGTCGATCACGGCGTCGAACGAGCGGCGCTCAAAGTGCTCGCGTGCGCGGTTGCGCTCATGCGTAGAAGACGCCTGCAAGATAACGGGCAGATAGGACGACTCCGACAGTTCCTCGGTAATGCCGCTCAAAAACTCGCTATAGGTGGGGTCGCTGAAGAGTTCACTCAGGGGCTCGGTCACGAGCACGGCGATGATTTCCGTGCGCCCGACAGCGAGCGCTCGGCCACGAGCGTTGGGGACAAAATTGACTTCCTTGGCCGCCGCGCGGACGCGCTTTTTGGTTTCCTCGCTAATGCGGGGCGAATCGTTGAGAGCGCGCGATGCCGTGGAGCGCGACACGCCGGCAGCTGCGGCAACCTCGGCAAGCGTAGGTGCGGTGCGAACTGGTTGGGTCATGGCGTCTCCTGGAAAATGCGGTCGATGTTGTCGCTGATCCGGGCTGGTGCGGATACAGCTTACTATAGTGCGCCTGAACAGCGTTCATGATATCCGGTGACCGGTGTCGTTTTGCAACCAAGCCGCAATCGAATACGTCTCGTATGGGTGAGATATCAGCGGGCGTGGCGGTTGCCTACGAGCTTGAGAACGATGTCTTGCGCTGAGTTTCGATACTCAGGGTGACATAAGTGTCGCGGTTGTACAACCGGTTGCACCGTTAACCCGACCAAATCGACCGTTCAGCGGACAACCGGTTGCACAGTTTTTTGCATCGCCCGTAAGATATGGACAACCGGTTGCACAAGAATCACTACGATGACGAAGGAGCATCACCATGGACGCCATTAACGATTGGGAAAACCAAGCGCTCACCCACAGGAACCGCCTGGCACCCCATGCGTACTTTATGGGTTACGAGACCGCCGATCTCGCTGCAACGTACAGCCGCGAGCTGTCGCGCGGGTTTGTCCAGCTGTCCGGCTCGTGGCAGTTCCGCCTCTTTGAGGGCCCCGCTGCCGTCTCTAATGAGGAGCTTTCCACGTACAAGCCCGAGTGGGATCACGTGGAGGTTCCGCACCTGTGGCAGGTGGACGGCTATGGCAACCTTGCCTACACCGACGAGGGTTTTCCGTTCCCGGTGGATCAGCCGTTCGTTCCCTCTGACGATCCCACGGGCGTGTACCAGCGCATCGTCAACCTTCCCGCCGTTCCTGCCGGCGCTCGCGAGATCATTCGCTTTGACGGCATCGAGAGCTATGGCGAGCTGTACGTCAACGGTCAGTTTATCGGCATGACCAAGGGTTCGCGCCTGTCTGCCGAGTTCGACGTGACCGACGCGCTCGTCGAGGGCGACAACCTGTTTGCGGTCAAGGTTCTGCAGTACAGCGATGGTAGCTATATCGAGGACCAAGACATGTGGTGGGCATCGGGCATCTTCCGCGATGTGTACCTTATGCAGCGTCCCGCCGCACACCTGGTCGACTTTAGGTTCCGCACGCACCGCGAGGGCGATGCCGCTCTGATTACGCTCGATACGGTGGCCGAGGGCGCTTCCCGCGTCGTGTTTACGCTCAGCGATGGCGAGAACGTGGTGGCTACGGGCGAGTGCGTCGACGGCCATGCCGAGTGCAGCGTGACCGATGCCCACTTCTGGAATCCCGAGGACCCCTTCCTCTATGACCTTACGTTTGAGGTCTACGACGGTGATCAGGTCAGCGAGTACGTCCCGCATCGCCAGGGTCTTGCCGAGGTGACGGTCGA
The DNA here is from genome assembly GCA_905199225.1 of uncultured Collinsella sp. Taxonomy (GTDB): domain Bacteria; phylum Actinomycetota; class Coriobacteriia; order Coriobacteriales; family Coriobacteriaceae; genus Collinsella. Next base: position 7,902 of record CAJKFS010000011.1, read on the forward strand.
GGGCAATCATATCTACCTCAACGGCACTTACTTTAAGATGCATGGCGTCAACCGCCACGATCACGACGATCACAAGGGCCGCGCCGTGGGCCTCGATCGCATGCGCCGCGACCTGGAGCTCATGAAGCAACACAACATCAACGCGGTGCGCACGTCCCATTACGCCAACGACCCGCGCTTTTACGAGCTGTGTGATGAGTATGGCATCATGCTGGTCGCCGAGACCGATATGGAGAGCCACGGCTTCGAGAATATCGGCAATATCGCCCTGGTGACCGACGACCCGGCATGGGAGCCGGCCTACGTCGACCGCATTGAGCGCCTGGTGATGCAGGAGCGCAACCACGCCTGCATCATTATGTGGTCGATGGGCAACGAGAGCGGCTATGGCTGCAACATCCGCGCGATGTACGCCAAGGCTCACGAGCTCGACGGTCGTCCGGTCCACTACGAGGAGGATCGCAACGCCGATACCGTCGACGTTATCTCCACCATGTACTCCCGCGTGTCGCAGATGAACGACTTTGGTGAGCATCCATTCCCCAAGCCGCGCATCAACTGCGAGTACGGTCACTCCATGGGCAACGGCCCCGGAGGCCTGTCCGAGTATCAGGAGGTCTTCGATCGCTGGGATTGCATCCAAGGCCAGTTTATCTGGGAATGGTGCGACCACGGTTTGGCTGCTGTGACCGAGGACGGCGTTGCCTACGACATGTACGGCGGCGACAACGGCGACTACCCCAACAACAGCAACTTCTGCATCGATGGCATGGTGTTCCCTTGGCAGCAGCCGAGCCCGGGCCTCACTGAGTATGGCCAGGTCATCTGCCCGGTTCGCATGGCTTATGACACCGAGGCGGGCGAGCTGACCGTCACCAACAAGCGTTGGTTCACCACTCTCGAGGATGTCTGCCTGTCGGCCGAGACCCTGGTGGACGGCGACGTGGTCAGCCGCAAGACGCTCATGCCCGGTGCGGTTGCCCCCGGCGAGTCCGTCCAGCTGCCACTGGTGATTCATGAGGCCGCGGTAGGCGAGACCCTACTGACCGTGCGCGCCTACACCATGGCCGCTCACGTCTGGTGCGAGCCGATGTTCCAGCTGGGCGCAAGCCAGTTTGCCATCGCAAACCATCCAGCGCCGGCCATCGCCGCCCCCGTTCGTCCTGAGCTTACGGTCGAGGAGACCGAGCAGGAAATCCGCATTCGCTCCCTCAACGGCGAGCTGACCTTCAGCAAGGTAAACGGTACCGTGAGCGAGTGGAAGGCATCCGGCCGCGACGTCATGGCCTCCGGTCCCCAGGTTGGTTTTTGGCATCCGCTCGTCGATAACCACGCCCAGGAGTATGACTCGCTGTGGAAGGACAACTTCATCGATGTGATGCAGACGTCTACCCGCAAGGTTTCTTGGAAGCAGGACGGCAATGCGGTCGTCGTTACCGTGAGCCAGCGTATCGCTCCTCCCGTCCGCGCGTTCGGCATGCGCGTCGAGCTTGTCTACACCGTGCTTCCGAGCGGTCGCGTTGACCTCAAGGTTTCCGGCGAGCCCTACGGTGACTATTCGGACATCATCCCGCGCATCGGCATCTCCTTCGAGGTCCCCGGTTGCGATCGCGCCGTCGAGTGGTATGGCCACGGCCCGGGCGAGAACTATCCGGACTCGCTGCGCGCCAACCCGGTCGGTCATTACCGCACCACGGTCGACGATATGTTCACGCCCTACGTTATGCCTCAGGACTGCGCCAACCGCGAAGGTACCCGCTGGGTTGCCCTGCGCTCTAGCCACGGTGACGGTCTGGTCGTGACGCGTCCGAGCGACGCCGCTTCCAACCCGTTCTCGTTCTCGGCATGGCCCTATAGCTGCGAGGCCATCGATAACGCCAAGCACGTCTACGACCTTGTCAAGGGCGATACGGTCACGGTCAACATCAACGACCAGTTGCTCGGCCTTGGCTCGAACTCTTGGGGTTCCGAGGTGCTCGATTCCTATCGCACCCGTTTTGAGAGCTTCAGCTTTGAGGTGTCCCTGCGACCGCTGACGTCTGCCGATCTGGCTCAGGCGCTGGCACCCATTAAGGAGGCATAAGCCATGCATGTCTTTAACTCGCGCGCCGATTTCGACGCTCAGATGAAGTCCGTCAAGAAGTGGATGCGCACCGGCCAGGCGCTCGATGGCGTTGCCGACCTACAGCACGACGTGGCTTACTCCATCGGCGACTCGTTGGTGTACTGGTGGGTCTATGCCCGCGAGGCCGCAACCGCCGATCTGGTCGGTCACCGTCGCTACCATGCCGTGCTCGCTCCGCTCGACGGCGACCTGACCGTCGAGGTTGCCCCCAAGGCAGGCCTCACCTGCACCCGCGCTTACAGCGATATCGATGATCGCGAGCGCTTTGAGGGGGCGGGGGAGACCGTGACGATTCCCGCCGGCGGCGTTGCCGTCGTCGAGATCGACGAGGCTTACCGTGTTATCGCCGAGGCTTCGGATCCCCGCGTCGTGGTACTGCACGTGACGGTCGAAGGTTATTCCTTCCCCAACAAGTAGTATTCGTCCGTTTGGACGTTTGCTTCGCGCCGTTAAGGGGGATGGCTTTGTTGACTCCCTTTTCCCCATTCCCCTTAGCAGGTGCGCCGTCCGCGATTGCACTTGCAGCTCGGACGGTTTTGGATGACATTTAATAGATGATTGGGAGGGCTTATGAGCTCTGAAAAACGAGGAACGATTGGTTCGTTCGCTCTGCTGGGCATGACGGTCGCCGCCGTGTTCGGTATCAAGAACATCATCAACAACAACGCGGCCATCGGCTTGGCAGCTGCGCCGTCGTTCTTCTTCGCCACGCTTTTGTACTTTGTCCCCTATACCCTGGTTACCGCCGAGTTCGTCGGCCTCAACAAGGACTCCGAGTCGGGCGTGTACGCATGGGTTAAGACCTCGATGGGTGGTCGCTGGGCGTTCCTGACGGCATTTAGCTACTGGTTCGTTAACCTGTTCTTCTTTGCGTCCGTCCTGCCCAACGTCATCATCTACGCGAGCTACGTGTTCTTTGGTGCCAACGCCGAGCTTTCGCAGCTGTGGATCACCATTATCGAGATCGTCGTCTTTGCTATCGCCACGTGGGTTTCGACCAAGGGCGCTAAGTGGATCGGCTCCATTTCCTCCTTCGGTTCGACCGCGGCTCTCGGCCTGACCGCCGTGTTCATCCTGCTGTCCCTGGCTGCTGCCCTTGGCGGCGTTGAGTTCGCTACGGCTCCTACTCCCGCTAACATGGCTCCCGACATGAGCAACTTCGCAACTGCGTGGGGCTTCTTCGGTACGCTTGCCTGGATCATCCAGGGCGTTGGCGGCGCTGAGTCTGTCGGCGTGTTCCTTAACGACCTTAAGGGTGGCGTCAAGGCCTTCGTGCGCACCGTCGTTATCGCCGGCCTGACCATCGGCCTTCTGTATGCAGGCGCTTCGCTGCTGGTTAACCTGTTCATCCCCGAGGGCAGCGTTGCCATCTCCACCGGCATCTTCGACGTGTTCGGCGCTGTCTTTGCCCACTTTGGCATTCCTATGGAAGTGTCCACGCGCGTCATCGGCTTGATCCTTCTCGCCGCTACGCTGGGTTCCCTCATGATGTGGACCTCCGCTCCCATCAAGGTCTTCTTCACCGAGATCCCCAAGGGCGTCTTTGGTAGCAAGATCGTCGAGCTCAACGAGCATGGCATTCCTGCCCGCGCCGCTTGGCTGCAGTTCGCCATCGTCGTCCCCATCCTGATCATCCCGGCCCTGGGCTCCGGTAACCTCGACGACCTGCTCATGATTGTCACCAACATGACGGCTGCCACCGCTCTGCTCCCGCCGCTGCTGATTCTGCTTGCCTACTTTATGCTGCGCAAGAACTTCGATGCTGCTCCCCGTGGCTTCCGCATGGGCTCGCGCAGCTTTGGCCTGGTCGTTGCCGCATTCCTGCTTGTGGTCTTCTGCTTCGTGCTTATCTGCGGCACCATTCCGCTCGATCAGCCGCTGTGGCTGACGCTGGTCTACAACGTTGGCGGCGTGGTTGTCTTCCTGGGCCTTGCCGTGATGTGGTACAACCGCTACATCAACCGCCTGCGCGAGACCGATCCCGAGGCCGCCGAGAACGAGCTTCGCCCTTCCGTCCTCGATATGATGGAGTAGCGGCTAGGATTAATCTACGGCTGTGGAATAAATCGATTCCCTTTCCTAGGGAGGGGCCTTACGAGGCCCCTCCTTTTGTGTTTTGGGGCATGGATTTTGGACTCTGTGGGCAAAAAATGCCAAATATGAGTACTGTTGCAAAAGAGGTGTCATATTTTTCGGCCTGCTCTGAGCGAAAATGGGCTCAAAATCAATTTATCTAACCCCCTTTAAAGGGCGTTTGACGGCTTTCAACCTCTTCGAATCGCTTAAAGTAAGCAATTTGCTCTCGATTTTGCTGCTACTAAATTGGTGGCAGTACTCATATTTGCCACTTTTTGCCCACGAGGTGCTCAGAGGAGCTCTCGACAAGCATCTAACGCTACAATAGCTACCACGTGGCTGGGGTTGCCGGCCGAATGTGCGATGTCGTGGGAGGGGACATGGTCGAATTTACGAAGACGATTAAAGATCCGTTGGGATTGCATGCCCGCCCGGTTGCGCTGCTTTATGACATTATCGCCAAGCATCGTAGTGACGTGTCGGTTTCGATTGGCAATCGTCATGTCGATGGCCGCGACGTTATAGGGCTCATGGCACTCTGTGGCGAGTGCGGCGAGGACATCATCTTTCGCGTTTCGGGCGTAGACGAGGCTTCCTGCGTTACGTCGATCAGAAACCTCTCGCTCTAAGCATGACAGGGCGCGGCAAAGGACAGCTCTTTGCCGCGCCTTTTTGTTTCGTATAGGAAACTTTTTCGAAATCTGAATAGGGACCCTTTCCAAAAAGTTAACCATGTGCTAGTTTACTAAAGCGAACATAGACGTGGTTAACTTTTATCGCGTCGATGTTGAGGACGAACTGACGTTAGGAGCCACTCATGTCTTGCGGACCGCAGATGCCGGCAATGCCGCTTTCGATGGTAAAAGCGGGCGAAACCGTGCGCGTGTCTCGTGTAAAGGGCAATGAGGACATGAAGCACCACCTCAAGGACCTCGGCTTTGTCGAGGGCAACGAAATCCACGTGGTGAGCTCGAGTGGTGCCAATATCATCGTCACGGTGCTGGGCGCACGTTTTGGCATCGATTCCAAGGTTGCCATGCACATCATGACCGTCGGTTAGTCTGCAGCATTTCATAAAAACCGAAAGGGGGACAAGAGGATGAAGACGTTGGGTGACGTTAAGGTGGGCGAGAGCTCTACCATCGTCAAGCTTCACGGTGAGGGTGCGCTTCGCCGCCACCTTATGGACCTGGGGCTCATCAAGGGCACTTCGTTCAAGGTCGTGAAGGTTGCACCGCTCGGTGATCCGGTCGAGATCAACGTGCGCGGCTACGAGCTTTCCATCCGCAAGGAGGAGGCGGCTGTCGTCGAGGTCCAGTAAGGGCTCGCGGCGTATATTTCTGCAGATAAAGTTAGGTTTTTCTAACTTAATGCAGCAACTTTGAAGCACATTATCCAGCCCGCGCGGAGAAAGCAGCGCGGACGCACAAGGAAGAAGGATTGAATGGCGGATTCTCAGATCCATGTCGCGCTGGCGGGTAACCCCAACTGCGGCAAGACCACGCTTTTCAACCTGATTACCGGCGCCAACGGCTACGTTGGCAACTGGCCCGGCGTCACGGTTGAGAAAAAGGAAGCCAAGCTTCTGAGCGACAAGAACGTTACCATCACGGACCTCCCCGGCATCTACTCGCTTTCCCCCTACAGCCCCGAGGAGCAATGCTCGCGCGATTACCTCATGAGCGGCGAGCCCGATGTGGTCGTCCAGGTTGTCGATGCCACCAACCTCGAGCGCAACCTGTACCTGGCGCTTCAGGTTATCGAGACCGGCCTGCCCGTGGTCGTTGCCCTCAACATGGCCGACCTGGTCGAGAAGAACGGCGATAAGATCGACACGGACAAGCTCTCCAAGAAGCTCGGTTGTCCGGTCATGATGATCTCGGCCCTTAAGAACAAGGGCATCAAGGAGCTGTTCGAGCAGGTCAAGAAGTCCGCTGCTTCCAAGGGCCAGGTGCCGGAGCACAAGTTCGATTCCTCCATCGAGGACGTTCTGGACCACATCGAGAACAATCTGCCGGCGAGCGTTCCCGCCAACAAGCGCCGCTATTACGCCGTCAAGCTGTTCGAGCGCGATGCGGACGCCTGCAAGCTCATCAACCTCACCAAGGAGAAGGCCGCTCGCGTGGAGGAGCTGGTCGCCCAGTGCGAGCAGGATTGCGACGACGATGCCGAGTCCATCATCACCGGCGAGCGCTATGGCGTCATCGCGCACATTATCGACGAGTGCATGACCAAGGCTCCTGCCAAGATGAGCACCTCCGAGAAGATCGACCGCGTGGTTACCAACCGTATCCTGGGCCTGCCGATCTTTGTGGTCATCATGTTCTGCGTGTACTACATCGCCGTTTCTACCTTGGGCGGCACGGTGACCGACTTCACCAACGACCAGCTCTTCGGTACCGACGGTTGGTATGTGCTCGGCCAGGGTCGCGACGCCTACGACGCGGCCGTCGAGGCTGCGGGTGACAATGCCGACTCGGTCGACCCGGCACAGTACGGCCCCTATGTCCCGGGTATCACCACCGTGGTGCACGACGCCCTTGTGGCGGGCGGCACCGAGGACGGTGGCCTGGTCGATTCGCTGGTCTGCGACGGCATCGTCGGCGGCCTGGGCGCCATCTTCGGCTTCGTCCCGCAGATGTTCCTGCTGTTCGTCATGCTGTCCTTCTTGGAGGACTGCGGCTATATGGCCCGCGTCGCCTTCATCATGGACCGCGTGTTCCGCCGCTTTGGCCTGTCCGGTAAGTCCTTCATCCCCATGCTCGTGTCCTCGGGCTGCGGCGTCCCCGGCGTCATGGCTACCAAGACCATCGAGAACGAGAAGGACCGCCGCATGACGGTCATGACCACCACGTTCATTCCCTGTGGCGCTAAGCTGCCGATCATCGCCCTGCTCATGGGTTCCATCATCGGCGATTCTTCTACCACCGCCGCGTGGATCAGCCCGCTCTTCTACTTCCTGGGCGTCTTTGCCGTCATCGCCTCGGGCCTCATGCTCAAGAAGACCAAGCTCTTCGCCGGCCGCCCGACCCCGTTTGTCATGGAGCTCCCCGCTTACCACTTCCCGGCGATCCGCTCCTGGGCGCTGCACGTGTGGGAGCGCTGCTGGGCCTTTATCAAGAAGGCCGGCACGATCATCTTCGCCTCTACCGTCGTGGTGTGGTTCCTCTCCAACTTTGGTAGCTACAACGGCTCCTTTGGCTTCCTGCCTGCGATGGACGGCATCCCCGAGGAGTTCATGGACTACTCCGTGCTCGCCATGCTGGGCAACCTGGTCGCTTGGATCTTCGCCCCGCTCGGCTTTAGCACCTGGCAGGCAACCGCGCTGACTGTCTCTGGCCTCGTCGCCAAGGAGAACGTTGTCGCCACCGCCGGCTCGCTGCTGTCCGTCGCCGACGCGGGCGAGACCGACCCGAGCCTGTGGACCGCGTTTGCCGGCATGTTCCCCACCATGGGCGCCTGCGTTGCCTTCGGCGCGTTCAACCTGCTGTGCGCTCCGTGCTTTGCCGCTATGGGTACCATCCGCAACCAGATGAATTCCGGCAAGTGGACCGCGATTGCCCTCGGCTACGAGTGCGCCTTCGCTTGGGTGATCGGCCTGTTCATCAACCAGTTCTATAACCTGCTTGTCCTTGGGCAGTTTGGCTTCTGGACGGTTGTGGCTATCGTGCTGCTGGTCGCGATGCTCTTCCAGATTTTCCGTCCTATGCCCAAGCACGCTTGGACCGACGAGGACGAGACCAACACTGCTTCCGCTGCAGTTTCCGCCTAAGTCCGAATAAGGATCAACCCCTTTCCACGAGCCCGGGTGCCCCAGCGACACTCGGGCTTTTTGGTGGGGGAGATGTGGCGTTTCCGCAGATAAAACCGACCAAAATTAACCTGTCCCCTTTTGATAGGTGGAGAATGGGGTAAAGTAAGTGGTGGTTAACTAGAGGAGGCTTGCTATGGCACCTATCGATATTGTTGTACTGGCCGTTATCGGTATTGCGTTTGTCGCCGTGTGCGTGCGCATCTACCGCAAGGGCACCTGCGCCGACTGCGCTCAGGGTGGCGTTTGCACGGGGCATTGCTCCAACAAAAAGACGTGCGCCGCACTTAAGGGCGTGGACAAAATCGCCGAAGACTTGGGCCGCGGTATCAAATAAGGTCCAGATATCCAAGCGCCCCGTGAGCATCCGTTCGCGGGGCGCTTTGTGCATTTGAGGGAGAGCACGGCGAGTCGAAGAGTATTTTTGGGGTATCGTTAACTGGACTATTAATTGGCAACTTATCTATAACGGAGTAACCGCATGAGCGCTCGCGTAACCATGAAGGACATAGCCGCCGAGCTTGGCGTTTCCATCAATACCGTGCACAAGGCTCTGACAGGAAAGGCCGGCGTGAGCGAATCCGTGCGCGCCAAGGTGAACGCTAAGGCCGAGGCCATGGGCTATCACCGCAACACAAGTGCCTCAAGCCTGCGCCGCAAGGATATCAATCTGGTGTTTTGCCTGCCCCGCGCATCGCGCGAGGGAGCGTACTTTTTCCGTTACCTGTGGGAAGGCTGCAATCGCTTTGAACAGGAGGTCATCGACCGGGGCATTACGGTTGAGCGCGTTGAATTTGGCGTGGGCGGCTACGCTGATGCACTCGAGCAAATCGACGAGCGTCTGCAGGTGGGCGAGAAGATTGATGGCTTGCTCGCCTATGCGCCGGGCGACGATCGTGCGACTGAGCTTTTGGGGCAGATCGCCGAGGCGGGCGTGACGATTGAGCTTGTCGACGGCGACCGTCCGCATTTGAATCGTTTGGGTGCGAGCTTGGCCGATTATTCGACGGCAGGCAGCCTTATGGCCGAGCAGGCGGCAAACCTGGTCCATGCTTCTGGGGCCGACGCCCGCGTGCTCCTTTTGACAGGCGACCCATATACCGATTCGCACTATCTAACCGCCCGCGCCTTCCACAATTACCTGCGCGAACGTGATATTCCATGGCAGGTTGAGGATCTTGCAGGTGCCCATGCGCAAGTCAAACAACTCGAGCATGAGCTCGAAAAGCGCTTGAGTGCGCCGGACGCCCCCGAACTTATCTGTAGCGTTTTTGCCGTTGGTTCCGAAGTGGTTGCCGACGCGCTCGTCTCGACCGGCAAGGCCGGTCGGGTCATGGTGATCGGCAACGACCTGTTTCCCGAAAGCGCCCTGGCCTTGCGCCGCGGTATCTTTACCAATATTGTCTATAAGGACCCGACGAGCCTGGCGTATCGCGGCGCCAAGACACTGGGCGATTATTTGCTGTGGGGAAGGACCCCGACGGAGCCCGTCCAGAAGGGCGCCGTCGAGATGGTATTTGCCAGCAATGTCGACCGCTACTGCGAACTTGCGGGTATTTAGCCGATTGAGCAGGTACCCCCTCTTGCGACGTGCATTTTTGGGAGTATTCAGCATTGGCATGCCCTGAATGAGGTGCAGAACGACTGTTTTAAGTGCCCCCGATGGCGTAATTTGCCATCGGGGGCACTTTTTATGCCGATCGGGCGCTATCTGCGTTCCAAATAGGACGCTGAGGATGGCGCACGGCGCGCTCCAATGCTGAATACTCCCAAAAATGTACGTCGGGACATGACCCACCTGAGCAAAAGCGCTCAAGTTCGGTGTTCGGGGACGCCAACCGGTCCGCAATGCATGCAAGTCACAGCTCCGGCAACCGTTGAACGGGCAAAACCTACCGTTCACCCCATGGTTGTTAGATGAACGTTCACCTTTTGAGTCGTAATGGATTAGTATGGTGAACGTTCACCTAGAGGATGACGAGCGTATTGTGCGCCCGCTCCGCAAACAAAGGGGTTGTTTGATGAAAAACTTCATGGACGATCAGGATTTCCTGCTGAGCACCAAGACCGGCGAGGAGCTGTTCCACAACTTTGCCGAGGGCATGCCCATCGTCGACTACCACTGCCACATTTCTCCCAAGGAGATTTGGGAGGACAAGCGTTTCGAGAACATCACCGAGGTTTGGCTGGGCGGCGACCACTACAAGTGGCGCCTGATGCGTGCCAACGGCGTCGACGAGCGCTTTATCACTGGCGACGCCCCTGCTCGCGAGAAGTTCCAAAAGTGGGCCGAGACCCTGGGTCGCTGCGTCGGCAACCCCGTCTTTGAGTGGAGCCACCTGGAGCTTAAGCGCTACTTTGGCTACGAGGGCGTCCTCAACGGCAAGACTGCCCAGGAGGTTTGGGACCTTGCCAACGCCAAGCTCGCCGAGGCCAGTTTCACCTGCCGCAACCTGATCAAGCAGTCCAACGTCCGCATGATCTGCACTACTGACGACCCCGCCGACAGCTTTGAGTGGCACAAGAAGATTGCCGCCGACGACAGTTTTGACGTTCAGGTCGTTCCCGCCATGCGCCCCGACGCCGCTCTGCGCATCGAGCGCGGCCAGGAGTTCGCCGACTACTGCAAGCACCTTTCCGAGGTTGCCGGCATTGAGGTCAGCGACTTTGAGGGCATGAAGTCCGCCATCTCCAAGCGCTACGATGTTGCCCACGAGCTGGGCTGCCGCGCCTCCGACCACGCACTCGATTACGTTATGTATGTCCCGGCTACCGCCGATGAGATTGAGGCCATCTTTGCCAAGGGCCTGGCTGCCGAGCCGCTCACCGAGGAAGAGGTCCTCAAGTACAAGACCGCCTTTATGCAGTTTGTCGCCGGCGAGTATGTCCGCCTGGGCTGGGCCATGCAGCTGCACTTTGGCTGCAAGCGCGACAACAACCGCGCCATGTTTGCCAAGCTCGGCCCCGATACCGGTTATGACTGCATCTCCAACTACACGCCGTCCGACCAGCTCGCCGATTTCCTCAACTCCATCCAGGAGACCTGCGGCTTGCCCAAGACCATCCTGTACAGCTTGAATCCCATCGACAACACCATGATCGATACCGTGATGGGCTGTTTCCAGGAGGCTCCGACTGCCGGTAAGATCCAGAACGGTTCCGCCTGGTGGTTCAACGACAACGAGGTCGGTATGCGCGAGCAGCTCACGGCTCTGGCCAACGAGGGCGTCCTGGGCAACTTTGTCGGCATGCTCACCGACTCCCGCTCCTTCCTGTCCTATCCGCGCCACGAGTATTTCCGTCGCGTGCTGTGCAGCGTGATCGGCGAGTGGGTTGAGCAGGGCAAGTATCCGGCCGACATGGAGCTGCTGGGCACCATCGTGCGCGATATCAGCTACAACAATTCCGTTCGCTACTTTGGCTTCGATCTGGGCACCGTCGAGGCATAGATCTGTATGTGCTCCGATTGGTGAAATCGGTTGCAAAGGGGAGGGACCATATGGGAACAGGGCAACAGAAAAACGAGCAGATCGTGTCTGCTCAGGCGGATTCGAGATCTATGCAGAGCTCGCAGGATATCAAGCTGAGCTGGCGTGAGAAAATCTGCTATGGCTTTGGCGATTTGGGCAATGGATTCATGTTCGATCTTGGTCAAGCCTATCTGACCAAGTTCTACACTGACATCTGTCTGATTTCGCCGGGCGTAGTGAGCCTGATTTTCGCCGTCACCAAGATTTTCGATGCGTTCATGGACCCGATTGCCGGTGCATTCGTCGACGGTAGAAAGAAGATTGGCAAGCACGGTCGGTTTCGTCCGGTCATGATGGTTTCGGCCGTGATCCTTGCCGTTCTAACCGTGGTGACCTTCACTGCGCCCGATATTCCCATGGCGGGCAAAATTGCCTATGCGCTGATAACCTACATGATCTGGGGCGTCGTATACAGCTTCACCAACGTACCATACGGATCTCTGGCCACGGTAATGACGCGTGACGTCGATGACCGCGCGCACATGGCGTCAACGCGCCAGGCCGGTTCGCTCTGCGCACAGCTCATCACGGGCGTAGCGTTCATCCCATTGGTCCTGTTCTTTGCGGGTGGCGACACGCTCGACGGCAATCCGCACGGCTATACGATTGCAGCTGTCGTCATGGGACTGTGTGGCATCGCCGGATTCGCCATCTGCTTTTTGGGAACGCGCGAGCATATCCGTATCGATCGACAGGCCGAGGAGAAGGCTGCGGGAAAGGCCGGCAAGAAGTCGAGCGCATTCAGCACGTATTTCAAGGTCGTTTTCACCAACAAGAACCTGGGAGCAGTTATCCTGCTTACGCTGTTTACCATCTCGGCCATGAATACCAACAACACCATGATGGTGTATTTCTGCCAGTACAACCTGGGTAACATCGCGTTGCAGCCCATTGTCAACGGCATCATGATCGGAACGTCGGTTGTCGCCATTCTCGCCATCCCGACGCTCGTCAAGCATTTTGGCAAGAAGCGCACGTGCGTTGCCTGCTTTATCGTCGGTGCCGTGGCAAACGGCCTCAACTTCATCCTGCCGACCAATACCGTGACGTTCATCATCTTCGTCACCATCGGCTACGTCGCGCTTGCCATCCCCAACGGTATCACCTGGAACTTGGTTTCCGATGTTATTGATTACGGTGAATGGCACACGGGAATCCGCAAGGAGGGTACGACCTACGCCGCGTTCAACTTTTCTCGTAAGCTTGCGCAATCCCTTGCCGCGATCATTTCCGGCGGCATCCTTGCCCTTACCGGATATGTGGCAAATAAGCCCCAGACGGCTGCCACGCTGCTTGGCATCAAGGGTGCTCTGACGATTTATCCCGCCTGCGCCCTTCTGGTAGCAGCCTTGATTATCTTCGCTCTCTACGACATTACCGAGAAGAAGTTCAATTCCATTTCCAACGACCTGTCGAATGGTCGCTGGGAGCGCGGCAAGATCGGCGAGAGCACTATCGAGACGATCGATAAATAGTTCCGCTGTCTAAACAATCATGAATGCAACCCGGTGCGGCGATGCCGTACCGGGACTTGAGTTGAGAGGAAAACCTCTATGAATAACATCAGCTACGAGACGCTCGAGAAGATCGGCTACGAGGGCTACGTGCTGCCCAAGGACGCCCCCGAGAAGGTCCTACAGTTTGGCGAGGGCAATTTCCTGCGCGCCTTCGTCGATCGTTTCTTCGATATGGGCAACGAGGCCACCGGTTGGAACGGCAAGGTCGTCATGGTGCAGCCCATCAGCGGCGCCTTCGATTTCGCCGATGGTATCAATGCCCAGGATGGCCTGTACACCGTACTGGTGCGCGGCAAGGAGAACGGTGACACGGTTGACGATTCCCGCGTGATCAGCGCCTGCAGCCGTTGCCTCAATCCGTATCGCGAGGCTGACTACCGTGCCATGATGGAGGTCGCCGTTTCCGACGACCTGGAGATTATCGTCTCCAACACCACCGAGGCCGGTATCGCCTACGATCCGTCCTGCAAGGCCGACGACATGCCCCCCGCGAGCTTCCCTGCCAAGCTTGCCCAGGTGCTCCATGCCCGCTGGGCTGCCGGCAAGCAGGGCGTCATCGTGCTCGCCTGCGAGCTCATCGACCATAACGGCGAGGAGCTGCTGCGCATCATGAACCAGTACGTGAGCGACTGGGGCTGGGAGGACGAGTTTTCGCAGTGGATGGCCAACGACTGCACCGTCTGCACCACGCTCGTCGACACCATCGTTCCGGGTCGCATCCGCGATCCCAAGGAGGCCGCTGCCGTGGCCGAGCGCTTGGGCTATGAAGATCCGTTCTTGGCCGTGCGTGAGCCCTTCCAGATGTGGGGCATCCAGGGTGACGAATCGCTCAAGGAGCGTCTGCCCTTCGTGAAGGCCGGTCTGCCGGGTGTCTTTGTGACCCCCGACGTCACCCCGTACAAGAAGCGCAAGGTCCGCATCCTCAACGGCGCCCACACCGCCTTTGTCCCGGGTTCCTGGGTTGCCGGCTTTGATATCGTGCGCGATTGCATGCACGACGAGACCGTCCGCGGCTTCATGAACACCATGCTCTACGACGAGGTCATCCCGACGCTCGCCACCGATCTGGATGCCGAGGATTGCAAGGCCTTTGCCGCCGCCGTCGAGAACCGCTTCGACAATCCGTTTATCGACCACGCGCTGCTCTCCATCTGCCTCAACTCCACGGCTAAGTGGCGTGCCCGCGACCTGCCTACGCTCAAAGACTACGTTGCCGAGACCGGCAACCTGCCCAAGTGCCTGGCGACGAGCCTGGCCACGCTCATCTCCTTCTACACGCAGGAGCTCGTGTCCCGCGAAGGCGACGGCCTGCATCTGCGTCGCTCTGACGGCACCGAGTACACCGCTCAGGACGACGCCTTCGTGCTCGACTTCTACGCTGCCCGTGCCGGCGCCGACGACGCCGAGCTGGTGCACGATGTGCTCGCTAACGAGCAAATGTGGGGCGAGGATCTTACGCAGATCGCCGGCCTGGAGGAGTTTGTCGTCAACGCTCTCGCCGTCGTGCGCTCCGAGGGCGTCAAGCAGGCGTTCGCGAACGCTCAGGCCTAAATCCTTCTGTACGCCCGCCGGGTAACTGGCGGGCGTCACTCGACTTCTGCTCAACCTGTAGGGTTAGGACTCTTTGTAATGAACACTATCCAGATCAATCCGGCCGACAACGTCATCGTTGCGCTGTCGCCGCTCGCCAAGGGTGCTGCCGTCGAGGTTCCCGGCGTGGGCGAGGTCGTTGCCGCGGAGGATATCCCGCAGGGTCACAAGATGGCCGTGCGCGCCATTGCAGCCGGTGAGGATGTTATCAAGTACGGTCTTCCCATCGGCCACGTGACGAAGGACATTCAGCCCGGCCAGTGGCTGCACACGCACAACGTGAAGACCAACCTCTCGGGTGAGATCGAGTACATCTACAATCCGACACATCCGGTCGTTGAGCCGGTCGAGGCCGAGACCTTTATGGGCTTCCGCCGTGCCGACGGTCGTGCCGCCACGCGCAATGAGCTTTGGATCATTCCCACCGTCGGTTGCGTCAACGAAGTCGCTCGTGCCATGTGCGAGCAGGCTCAGGACCTGGTCGAGGGCTCGTTGGAGGGCGTCTATTACTTCCCGCATCCGTTCGGTTGCTCACAGACCGGCGCCGACCATGCCCAGACCCGTCGTCTGCTGGTGGCGCTGTCGCGTCACGCAAACGCCGCGGGCGTGCTGTTCTTGTCGCTCGGTTGCGAGAACTGCACGCATCAGCAGGTGCTCGACGAGCTCGGTGACTTCGATCACGAGCGCGTTCGTTTTCTCACCTGCCAGGATGTAGCCGACGAGCAGATCGAGGGCCACAAGATTCTGTCCGAGCTGGCTGACCTGGCCAAGCAGGCCAAGCGTGAGCCCATTCCGGCCTCAGAGCTGGTTATTGGTCTTAAGTGCGGCGGCTCTGACGGTCTTTCGGGCATTACCGCCAACCCCACGATCGGTCGCGTGAGCGATATGGTCGTCGCCCGTGGCGGCACGTCGGTGCTCACCGAAGTGCCCGAGATGTTTGGCGCGGAGAGCATCCTGCTCGATCGCTGCGAGAACGAGCAGGTCTTTAACGCTGCCTCTGACATGCTTAACGGTTTTAAGGATTACTTTATTAGCCATGGTGAGGTGGTCTACGAGAACCCGAGTCCCGGTAACAAGGATGGTGGCATCACCACGCTCGAGGACAAGAGTTGCGGCTGCGTGCAAAAGGGCGGCTCCGCACCCATCGTCGACGTGCTGCCGTATGCCGGTCAGGTCACCAAGCATGGCCTGAACATGCTGTGCGGCCCGGGCAACGACATGGTATCCACCACGGCGTTGACGGCTGCTGGCTGTCACGTGATTCTGTTCTCGACTGGACGCGGCACGCCGTTTGGTGCACCGGCGCCCACCCTCAAGGTGTTCACCAATCAGCGTCTGTGCGACCACAAGGCCAACTGGATGGACTTTAACGCCGGCGTGATTGCCACAGGCGAACGCACACTCGACGAGGCTGCCCGCGACCTGTATCAGCTGGTACTGGATACAGCGAGCGGTAAGCTAACGAGTGCCGAGCGCCGCGGCTGCCACGAGATCAGTATCTGGAAAGACGGCGTCTGCCTGTAGAGAGATTCGCCATTCGTAGGGGTGGCGAATCTTTTGATCTCGATGACGGGGCTGCACAGTGGCTCCGTGCGAGGGAAGGGTTGCTACTGCGCGTTTGTGAGATGCTTTTCGGTGCCCTTTTCCGCACTGTTGACGTATCTATGGTTATAAATTCGGGCAAATTGGTTTAAGAAGCCGATTTCGTCCAGGTCGATAGAGGGGAATTGCGTGGCTATCCACATCGTTGAGGAAGCAAATCGCTGTCTGGGCTGCAAAAAGGCGTTCTGTCAAATAAAGGGCTGTCCGGTGCAGACGCCCATTCCGCAGGTTATCGACCTCTTTAAGCAGCGCCGTCTGCAAGAGGCGGGCGAGCTACTGTTCCAGAACAATCCCATGAGCGCGGTCTGCCCCATGGTGTGCAATCATTCGGGCCAGTGCGAGGGCGCTTGCATTCAGGGCCGCAAGGGCGCGCCCGTGCATTTTTCGAGCATCGAGAACTATATCTCCACGGCGTATTTGGATCGCAAAGAGTGGAGACCCGCGCCGTCGCGCGGCAAGCAGGTCGCCGTGGTCGGCTCCGGCCCAGCCGGCATTACCGTGGCAATTAAGATGGCGCAGCTGGGTTGCGCCGTCACTGTTTTTGAGCAGCGGCCCGAGATCGGCGGCGTGCTGGAGTACGGTATCCCCGAGTTCCGTCTGCCGCGTTCGCTCGTGCAAAAGTACCGCCACGTGATGTGCTCGCTCGGCGTGCGCGTTCGCCCCTCGACCACCATCGGCGGTGCGCTCCACATCGACGACCTGCTGCGCGACGGCTACGATGCGGTCTTTGTTGGTACCGGCACCTGGCGAGCTCGAAAGCTGGGTATTCCCGGCGAGTCGCGCGGCAATGTGCTCTTTGGCATCGACTACCTCGTTGACCCCACGAGCGTGGCGATCGGCGAAAACGTGGCCGTAATCGGTGCCGGCAACGTAGCCATGGATGTGGCCCGTACGGCGCTTCGCTCGGGTGCCCGCAAGGTCACTGTGTATGCCCGTTCGCGCCATATCTCTGCGATTGACGACGAGGTGGAGTTGACCGAGCTTGACGGTGCCGAGATTGTGCGCGGCAAGGCGATCTGCGCCATCGATGATAACGGTCCGGTGTTCGAGACGGCTATCTTTGACGAGGACAACAATGTGGTGGGCTACGAGGAAGAGCTCGACCGCGTGTCCGCCGACACGGTTGTGATTGCGGCGTCTCAGGTGCCCAAGGACAAGCTCGTGCTTACAACGGGCGGTCTGGAGACCGACCATCGCGGCCTGCTTTCGGTCGACGAGCATGGCATGACCACCGTGCCTGGCGTCTTTGCCGCCGGCGACGTGGTCAACGGCCCGCTCACCGTGGTCCATGCCGTAGCTGGTGCCAAGCTCGCCGTCGAAGGCATGATTGCCTACCTGGGCCTCTAACTCCATCCCGCCCATCAGTTGCGGTGAAATACGGACTGTTTTGGCTGTCAAAGGCCTTATCTACTCCGTATTGCACCGCAACTTTTTTGTGAGGGTCGGGATTGAAGGTGGGGAGTGCGAGCGAGTGCGAATGCGGCGGATACTGATACGATAGGTACGTTAGCAACTGCCGCCGAGCGGCTCAAACGAAAGGAACCCTGTATGGAGTCATCCGCCTACCCGATGCTCTTTAGCCCGATCAAGGTCGGTACGACCGAGGTCAAGAACCGCGTCTTTATGCCGCCGGTATCTACCAACCTGGCCGATCACGGCTATGTGACCGACGACTTGGTCGATCATTACCGTGCTCGCGCCAAGGGCGGCGTGGGCCTCATCATCACCGAGGTCGTGACGGTCGAGCCCACCTATACCTATCTGCCGGGTGACATGTGCTGCTACGACGATACGTTTATCCCCGGCTGGGAAAAGCTCGCCGCGGCCGTCCACGAGTATGGCTGCAAGATCATGCCGCAGCTCTTCCACCCCGCCTACATGGCCTTTAACATTCCGGGCACGCCTCGCCTGATCGCTCCGTCCTTTGTGGGCCCGTCTTACGCCCGCGAGGCACCGCGCCCCATCACGGTCGACGAGATTCACGAGCTCACGCATCAGTTTGGCGACGCTGCCGTGCGTATGCAGAAGGCCGGTGTCGATGGCGTCGAGGTCCACGCAGCGCACGCCCACGGCATGCTCGGCGGCTTTTTGACCCCGCTCTATAACAAGCGTACTGATGAGTACGGCGGCTCGCTCGACGCCCGTATGCGCTTCTTGCTCGAGGTCATCGCCGAGATTCGCGAGCGCTGCGGCAAGGACTTTATCATCGACGTCCGTATTTCGGGTGACGAGTACACCGATGGCGGTCTGACCCTCAACGATATGATTTATGTCTCGCGTCGTCTGGAGAAGGCCGGCGTCGACATGATTCATGTGTCGGGCGGCACCACCATCAAGCGTGGCTCCGCGATTCCCGCCGCCGGTACCCAGCAGGCGTCGCACGCCGCCTGCTCGCGCGAGATCAAAAAGCACGTCAACATTCCCGTCGCCACCGTCGGACGTATCAACGAGGCCTGGATCGCCGAGGAGCTGATCGAGGACGGCGCTGCCGACATCTGCATGATGGGCCGCGCCAATCTGTGCGATGCCGAGTTCTGCAATAAGGCCGCTTCCGGCAACGCCGACGACATCCGCCCCTGCATCGGCTGCCTGCGCTGCCTGAACGGCATTATGTTCGGCAAGCGCATCTCCTGTACCGTCAACCCGGACGTGGAGCGCGACGAGGCCGGCTACGAGCCTGCCGCCGAGGCCAAGAACGTGCTCGTTGTGGGCGCTGGTCCTGCGGGCATGGAGGCAGCCTACATTGCCGCCAAGCGCGGCCACAACGTGGTGCTCGTTGACAAGCAGGATGAGCCGGGCGGCGAGATGCGCATCGCGGCCGTTCCGCCGGCAAAGCAGGAGCTCACCCGCGTGATCAAGTATCAGTACCGTCGTCTGGCCGAGGCGGGCGTGAAGTGCATATTTGGCACCGAGCTTACTGCCGAGGACATTCAGCGTGACTACGCGGGCTACGAGGTTGTCCTGGCTTATGGCGCCGAGCCCATCGCTCCGGCTTTCATGCAGGGCTTTAAGCAGGTTATGACGGCTGACGACCTGCTGGGTGGCAAGGCTTTCCCGGGCAAGAAGATCGTCATCGTGGGCGGCGGCACCGTTGGCTGCGAGACGGCCGATTACCTGGCCCCGCTGGTCAACGACCTGTCGCCGGCCAATCGCTATGTCACCGTCATCGAGATGACCAAGACGCTCGCCGCCAACGAGGGCGGTGCCGGACGCGCGGTGCTCATCACGCGCATGCTCTCCAAGGGCGTTCACGTGCTGACCGAGGCCAAGGTGACCGAGATTACCGAGGACACTATCAGCTACGAAAAGGACGGCGAGGTCCACACCATCACCGGTGCCGATACGCTGGTGCTTGCCATGGGCTATCGTCCCAATACCAAGCTGGCCGACGACCTGGCTGCAGCCGGTGTTGCCACCCACGTGCTGGGCGATGCCCAGAAGTGCGGCAACATCCGCGATGCCATCGGCGATGGCTACAAGGTTGCCTGCGAGCTCTAGTCAACCCCTTGGCGCATGGGGGTCAGGTTACTTTGCACCAATCTGGTGCATACAAACCTGACCCCTTTGCACCAGTCATCTTGCTTCTCTGTATGATATTGTATAGCTACTGTCATACAGGAGGCTAAGATGAGTGCTTCAGTTTTGAGCGTCCGTGTTGATGCATCAATTAAGGAATCGTTTGCCGAGCTCTGCGAGGAGCTCGGCATGACGTCTTCCGTGGCGGTCAACATGTTCATGCGTCAGATGCTGCGGGAGCGGTCGCTTCCATTTACCCCTTCTCTTTCAGTCAAACGGGACGAGGCGAAGACCGACGTTTTGACCGTTGCTGAAATCAGGGATGCCGTTGCTCGCGCGGCGGGTACTCGAAAGGCGATTCGGTCGGTCACGTTGTTCGGCTCGTATGCTCGACGTGACGCAAATACCGATAGCGATATCGACCTGCGTATAGAGGTCGATTCCGATGCGACATTTGGGTTATTCGCTCTTTCCTCGTTCGCGGAGGAGATCAAAGAGGCAACAGGCAAGCAGGTCGACGTCGTTTCGAGCGAACACTTGCGAGAAGACATTGCGCATGCCATCGAGAGGGAGGGTGTGGTGCTGTATGTTCGCCCGTAAATCAGATGCGTTGCGCGCCCAGGAGATTCTCGAGGCGATTGATGAGACGACCGAGAGAATCAAAGCGTTCGGTGTGACGGAAGACGAGTTCCTCCATGCGGATGACATCAAGGCCAGGACACTCGCCGATTCTCTCCTTATGTGTGCCCTCAGGGTGACGGAGGAGGCGGGTAAGCTGTCCGAGAAGGCGCAGCGACTACATCCCGAGATTGAGTGGCGCGGTATAGTGGGGATGCGTAACTATCTTGCCCATGATTACGGCAACGTCGATCGCGCCGTGGTTTGGGACGCGGTGACATCAGAGTTTCCCGCTCTTGCAGCGGCATGCCGACAGATTATCGAGGAATCCTAATCTTGCTCTCTTTGAGCCAACATGGTGTGAGATAACCTGACCCCATTGCACCATTTGATAGCAAAAAGCGGCGGCCGTCCCGTGTTGGGGCGGCCGCCGCTTGCGTTCGCTGCGATGGGTCGTGCGATTAGAGCCCCAGGAGCTCCTTGACCTTGGCGATGATTGCCTCGTCGGTGGCGTTGGCGAAGAAGTACTCCTGGAAGTGCTCGCCAGCCAGGGCGCCCTTGACCAGATCCTGGTCGATCTCGCCCAGGACGTCGACGAGCGGACGCATGGTCACAGCGCGGACGCCGTCGAGGATCTTCTTGTTGCGCTGCTCGGGCTCAACACGCTCGGCAGGATAGCCGTTGCCGGAACCGAAGCCAAAGAGCTTCTCGAAGGTGTACTCGAGGTTGAGCTCCTGGCCCCAGCCGTTCTTGAGGGCGAAGGGCATGGCGACGGCGTTACCGTCGTTGACCTGGGCGAAGGTGTAGGCATCCAGCGGGTCGGCGACATGGCCGCAGAGCACACCGGGGAAGGAGTTGCAGGCGAGCATGGCGCCCTCGCCGGTGCCGCAGCCGGTCACGACATAGTCGGCAGCGCCGGAGTTGAGCAGCACGGCGGCAAGGATGCCGTTCTGAACGTAGGTGAGCGGCTTGGAGTCGGCATCGGCATACATACCGTAGTTAAAGACGGTGTGGCCCATGGGCTCGACGACCTTCTTAAGGGCAGCCTCGATCATGGGGTTCTTGGAGTTCTGAGAATTCTCGTTGATGAGAGCGATCTTCATTGCGAAATACCTTTCCTATTTCTAACTTGCGGTGAAATACGGACCGTCTTGCCTGGTAGAAGTCAAAATCAATCCCTATTTCACCGCAACTACTAAATGAACCTAAATGTGGGAGCGCGGTGAGCGAGCGGGCTTGAGACGGAACAGGTTGCCTTGAAAGAGGAGGGAAGCGTACTTGGGTACGCGACCGACGATTGAAAGGCAAGATGCCCGTCTCAAGCCCGCGCAGCGCCTACTGGGGCTGCTTGCCGATGTAGGCGAGGATGCCGCCGTCGACGTACAGAATGTGCCCGTTGACGAAGTTCGATGCGTCGGAAGCCAGGAACACGGCGGGGCCCTTCAGGTCCTCGGGCGTGCCCCAACGGGCGGCCGGCGTCTTGGCAATGATGAACTGGTCAAACGGGTGACGGCTGCCATCGGGCTGCGTCTCGCGCAGCGGTGCGGTCTGCGGGGTGGCGATGTAGCCGGGCCCAATGCCGTTGCACTGGATATTGGCCTCGCCAAACTCAGAGCAGATGTTCTTGGTGAGCATCTTGAGTCCGCCCTTGGCGGCGGCATAGCCGGCGATGGTCTCGCGGCCGAGCTCGCTCATCATGGAGCAGATGTTGATGATCTTGCCGTGGCCTTTGGCGATCATACCGGGCAGGCAGGCCTTGGACACGATAAACGGCGCATTGAGGTCGATGTCGACGACACGGCGGAAGTCCTCGGCGCTCATGTCGAGCATGGGGGTGCGCTGGATAACACCTGCATTGTTGACCAGGATGTCGGGCGTGGTGCCAAAATCGGCCTCGATCTTGGCGACGAGCTCGGCGACGACGGCCTCGTCAGTGACATCGGCCACGTAGCCGTGAGCCTCAAAGCCCAGCTCGCGGTAGTGCTTCTCGGCCTCGGCGACCTTGTCGGCGTGGCGGGCGTTAAAGGCGATCTTGGCGCCGGCCTCGCCGAGCGCCTCGGCAATGGCCATGCCAATGCCGTAGGTGGCGCCGGTCACGAGTGCGACCTTGCCATCCAGGCGGAAGCTGTCCATAAGATCAGACATAGCGATCCTTTCAAAAGAAACGTTCATCTATATAAGTCTTGCTTTTAATACAAGCTCAGTATAGGAGAAGCGGAGGAATTGACGCCCCTATTCTCCTAAAAATAGGTGAACGTTCACTTTTAAAAGGTGAACGGTTGAAATCGGTTGTCGCGATGCCCTTACTCGCTTTTCGCCATCGCGCCTTCCGCGATCATGTTGCGGTTGTAGACCAGGTGCAGATACATGGCGTCGTGCGCGGCGGTGGGGTTGCGCGCCTCGATGGCGTCGGCCACGCCGCGGTGCGTGCGGATGGTCTCCTCGACGAGCTTTTTGCCCGTAACGTCGATAAAGAGGGGAACGGATGCCTTGAGCACGCCCATCAGGCGGGGAACGACGAGGTTGCCGCCATTCAGGGTGACTACATGGAGTAGCGCCCGTACGCATCGAATTTCTCCTCTCATAGATGCGCGGCACAAAGAGCCCCGAGTTCATACGAGCTCGGGGCTTTTTCGTCTGGATTGCGGACGTATTGACGGACGAAAACGATTTGCGTCTGGCATTTAGCCGTACGAAAGCGCAATTTGCGTCTTAATTCCGGACGTAAATCAAGACGAAAATCGTTTGCGTCTGTCTGAAATCCGTACGCAAACGGTTTTCGTCTTATAATACGATTCAGATGAGTATGAATAGAGAGGTGCGGTGCATATGGTTGTTAGAGAGAGCCCTACAGTCGAATACAAGGAAAGCGTTACGCCGACGTTTCTTAAAACGGTGAGCGCCTATGCAAACTACGGGACGGGCAAGATTGAGTTTGGCGTTGATGACGAGGGCGTTGCTGTCGGTCTTGCAGATCCGGTTGCCGAATGTCTGCGCATCGAAAATATGATTAATGACAGCTTGGATCCAGCCCCCCGTTACTCGCTTGAGCCCGATGAGAAACACGGGACCGTAATCCTTACGGTCTATGAGGGCCAGGACAAACCCTATCGAAGCAAAGGAAAGGCATATAGGCGTAACGATTCGGCAACGGTGGAGGTCGATCGGTTTGAGTATGGCAGACTAACGCTCGAGGGCAGTAACCTGACGTTCGATGCGCTCACGTCGGCTTTTCAGGACTTGAGTTTTCACACGCTCGAGCATAAGTGTGTTGAACACCTTGGTATTTCCGAGCTAACGCCGGATATCATGCGTACGCTTCGCTTGCTCGGCAAGGACGGCTATACCAATGCCGCGGCGATATTGGCGGATAAAAACGATTTTCCGGGCATCGACTGTGTGCGGTTTGGTGAGACCGAGGACGTTCTCTTAGATCGTGAGACGGCGACAGGTCTATCTGCAATTGAGCAGGTGGACAGGGCGGTTGCTATGTTTGCACGCTACTACCGTTATGAGCGTATCGAGGGGATGGAACGCGTCCAAACCGATCGAATTCCTCTTGAGGCGTTCCGCGAAGCTGTCGCAAACGCTTTGGTGCATCGGACATGGGACGTTCGGGCGAATGTTCAAATCGCTTTGTACGATGATCGCGTCGTTGTGACTTCCCCTGGATCGCTACCCGCCGGTTTGACGACGGAACAATACCTGTATGGGCAGATATCCGTGCTCAGAAACCCAATTGTCGCCGAGGTCTTTTTAAAGCTGGATTACATCGAGAAGTTCGGTACGGGAATCGCGCGAATCAGGCGAGCGTATCGAGATTCTTTGAGCCAGCCGGTATTTGATGTTCGCGGCGGCATGGTGGCCGTCACGTTGCCCGTTATCGATGCCTTTGAAGGGTCTGAGGAAGAGGTCCAGGTTCTCAAGGTTTTGTCAGGCGGACGAATACTGTCGCGGGGTGAGATTGAGCAACAGACGGGATTGAGCCGCACGCGCACGTTGACGGCGCTTGAATCTTTGCTCAACCGAAACTCGATCGTAAGGCGGGGGACAGGACGCGCCACGAAATACGAGCGCGCATAGCTCAAAAGAGCAAAGCTACAAAATAGGCCCCAAGCCTACACCGGCTTGGGGCCTGCTGTCCTCTGGGATATTGGCGCCTCTACAGTTCAACTTCCAGTTCGGCTTTGTGTTCGTTGAGGTAGTCGCGCATGTAGGGGATGGCAAATGAGACCTTGCCGTACGAGGGCGCCTCAATGATCGACTCTCTCAGCAGACGACTGCGGATGGAACTTACCTGTTGAGGTGTCTTGTTTAAGTCATCGGCAACCATGCTGGTCGAGCATGTCTGTCCCAGTGAAGCCATGCTCAAAAGATAAGCGATGCACGTGGGCGGAATGCGCTGCAGCGCGGGTTCAATCACCATGGCGCAGAAGCGTTCGCGTGCCGTTGCAATGCCGCGCTCGGCTTCTTCTTCTCCAATAATCGCTGTATGTGCGCGTCTCGCCAACTGCCATGCGTAGTATCCAACGAGTTGGATCATGAAAGGATAGCCTTGCGTTGCCTCGGCAAGTTGGCCGGCAATACCTGGCTGCAACTCCATGCCAGACGCTTCAATGGTTTCCTCGAGGGAGTACGACACTTCGGTTACTGCCACAGCCTTCAGGTCAAAGGGGAGGGCACGGCGCAAAAACGTAAGTGTCTTTCCGTTGATGATGCTTTCAATCATCGAAGGCAGCCCAGCAAAAACAAAGGCGATATCAAGGTCTTCGCCGATAACTTGCTGAATCGCAATGGAGAGCGTTCGGACCTCATCGAGCTCTGCGTCTTGAACTTCGTCGAGAGTGATGAGCAGGCCATTTCCATTCTTGGATATTGTCTGTCTCATGGCGTCGCGTAGCGATGGGCCGATTCGCTCAATATCTATGCTGCCGATGGATATGCCAGCTACGGTGGGCTCAAATCTGGCGTGTTTGGCCTGGAATTTGGGCTGCAGCTGTTCGAGAATGCGCTGGCAAAGTCCCTCGGTTGCGACCTCTTTTATGACCGTCCAGCCACGGCTTTGCGCCAAACGTGAGCACTCGTCAAGGAGGACCGTCTTGCCCGTTCCACGGACGCCGGCTATGCGCATTAGGCGCCCCGGGGCACCGGGCCCGTTGACGAGGCCCTCATTGAATTCTTCGAGCACATCTTCGCGGCCGATAATCGTGGGAGGTGTTTTACCTGCTGTGGGCTTAAAAGGGTTTGTTTGCATGTGAGCCACCTTTGCTCAAGATATAGCAAGATATAGCAAAGTATAGCAAGATATAGCAAAGTATAGTGAGATATAGCAAAGTAAGCGCTACTCGCGGGTTTTGCGGTGGTGCTATTTTCCAAATGCCGCGCGGATAAAGCGCTGGACGAACAGCTTGTTGGCAACTCACGAGGGCTCGGGGTGCCAATTTGGGGTGCAGTAGTGCTGCGCCACGAAAAGGGCCTATCTACTACGTTTAAGCCGCAGAGGTCAACCATAGCCGGCTATTTTGAAAATCGATAAGCTCTCTACCAGCGGTTTTGTTTTCGCACTTTTCAGCATGGTCTGGGCTCTCCACGTTAACGTAGTAGATGGGCCCCTTTTGTGGCAAGGGGCCGACCTGCGGCTCAGGGTAGCCAAAAAAGCCACGTCCCAAAAAGACTGTTGGAAGTTGCGGTGGAATAGTTCCTGTTTTTGCTGCTGAAGGCTTTGAACAGGAACTATTCCACCGCAACTTATGAGGGGGCGGGGGATGCGATAGTATTGCATGGTGGTATTCGATTAACCGAGGCTTCATCCGAGGGCTTTATGGAACAACACCAGCATAATCAGAGCCTGCAAGATCAGGCATACAACGCATTGCGCTCCAAGATCATCTATGCCGAGCTCAGGCCCGGCACGCGTCTTTCGGCGATTGGTCTGGAAAAGGAGACGGGAATCGGGCGCACGCCCATTCGCGAGTCCTTTGTGCGCCTGCGTGAGCAGGAGCTGGTGGAAACGCGTCCCAAAAGCGGCACCTATGTCTCAAAAATCAGCATGGAGCGCGCCGAGAACGCTTGTTTCTTGCGCGAGAAGCTCGAGAGAAGCGTGCTTATTAAATGCTGTTCGGCCGCCTCGCCCGAGCAAAAGCAGCGGCTCGAGCAGATTCTTACCGAGTCCGAGTCGCTCGACCATGGCGAAACGCGCCGTTTCTTTGACCTGGATAACCTGTTCCATGAGGCATGTTTTGAGATTGCCGGTCGTCACATGTTGTGGGATTGGATGAAGAGCATCAACACGCATTTTGAGCGATACAACTGGTTGCGTATGGTGTCGCAGGATTTGGATTGGGAGCCGATTCGTCGGCAGCATCGCCGGATTCTCGAGGCCATTAAGAGGGGCGATACCGACGCGGCGAGCTATCTGGCAGAGACACACCTGCACCTGATGCCCGAAGAGCAAGGTCCGGTTATCGCCTTGCATCCCGACTATTTTGAGCTGTCCAAAGACTCGGCCATCTAATTTGTCCCTTTATTTAGTTGCGGTGAAATAGGGATTGTTTTGCGGCTCTGATGGTGTAGGCAGTCCGTATTCCACCGCAAGTGACGGGGCACATCGGGGCACGAAAAAGCTGCGGTGCCGCTTGGAGGAAAAGACCGGAAGCAAGGGTCCATTCCTCCAGACGGCACCGCAGCTGTTTTGGTGGCTCGGCTTTTGTCGAAGTGGCTTAGTTGAGCGCGACGGCCAGCCGAGTAGGCAAAGCGGCTTGGAGGCGTGTCGCTTCCGTCACGTTCTATCAGCATACAAGACGGTTTTGGTTCTTGTTCGTGACGGAAACGGCGCGCTTCCGAGCCGCTTTAAAAGAAAGGGGGCGAGGTTTAGGGCACGCCCCCCTTTCACGATAGAGAGCTAAACCTAGCCGCGGACCTTCTTGACGACGTCCATGGCCTCGTGGGCGATCTGCTCGACCTTGGAGAAGTCGCCGTCGGCAAACAGGGCCGGCTTGACCATCCAGGTGCCACCGCAGGCGATGATGGCGGAGGAGCTCAGGTACTCCTCGACGTTGGCGGTGCTCACGCCGCCGGTAGGCATAAAGCGGTGACCGACAAACGGAGCGGCGAGGGCCTTGATGGTGTTCAGGCCGCCATACTGGGACGCGGGAAAGAACTTGGTGACCTTGAGGCCCAGGTTCTCGGCTGCGGTGACCTCGGAGGGGGTCACGGTGCCGGGAAGGACGGGCAGGTCGATGTCGATGCAGTGCTTCACGACGTCCTCGTTGTAACCCGGGGAGACGATGAACTTGGCATCGGCTGCGCGGGCCTGCTCAACCTGCTCGACGGTCAGGACAGTGCCGGCGCCAACGCACATCTCGGGCTCGGCCTCGGCCATAGCGGCGATGCACTCGGCGGCGCAGGCGGTGCGGAAGGTGACCTCGGCGGACTTCATGCCAGCTGCCATAAGGGCGTGGGCGAGCGGAGCGGCGTCCTCGACCTTGTCGAGCACAACGACCGGCACGATGCCCAGGGACTCAAGCGTGGTGTAGAACTGATCGAACATGATGTTCCTTTCGATGTGTGGCGC
Source organism: uncultured Collinsella sp. (assembly GCA_905199225.1). Taxonomy (GTDB): domain Bacteria; phylum Actinomycetota; class Coriobacteriia; order Coriobacteriales; family Coriobacteriaceae; genus Collinsella. Next base: position 35,860 of record CAJKFS010000011.1, read on the forward strand.
GCATGGGCGCGTGATTGCCAAGTGTGCTGGTCAGGAGCCGATTTTGGATTGGTTATCGGAGGCACTGCTTGTGGTTCAAGCAATTCCAAAACCGGCTGCTCGACCAGTCATGTAGGGAATGCCAGGCAAAACCGGAATGGGACTGGTGGTTTTGCCCGGCCGGAGGAATCGGGGAGCGGGCCGCAGGGGTATGGGATTGGAAAGCTGCGGCCCGCGGAATGGGGAACGAATTAACGGGCGACGCGGGTGCCACCGTCGGCGGCGGATGCCGCGGCTGCGATCTCGTCTGCGGTCACCAAGTTGGAATCGCCCTTGATAGTGAGCTTGAGGATCGAGGCTGCAATCGCGTAGTTGACAGCGTCCTGCGGGTCAAAGTCGTTGATGAGGGCATGGACGAGGCCGGCGTTGAAAGCGTCGCCGGCGGCAACGCCCTCGAGTACGTGCACGTCGTGAGCCGGGGAGAACCAGTGCTCGCCGCTCTCGGCCTCAAAGAGCATGCCCATCCAGATGGAGCGCTCGACGCAGGAGATGTTGCGGACGACCGAGGCGACCTTCTTGCAGCCGTACTCGGCGCAGATCTGACGGGCCATCTCGACATAGGTGTCGCGCTCCTCGATGCCGTGGGCAAGGGAGCCAGAGACGCAGGTCATACCGAGGCCAGCAGGCGCATCCTCGTCGTTGGCGATGCAGATGTCGACGAGCGGCAGGAGTTTCCTCATGGTGGCCTGCGACTTCTCGGGCGACCACATCTTGCCGCGATAGTTCACGTCACACACGGTGGTGATGCCCTTGGCGCGGCAGGCGGCGAGCGCATCCTTGCAGGCGGCGGCCATCTCATCGGAGACGGCGGGGGTCACGCCGGAGAAATAGAAGACATCGATGCCCTTGAGGATCTCGTCCCAGTCAAAGACGTCGCGCTTGGCCATGTTGATGGCAGAGTACTTGCGGTCGTAGACGCAACCGTTGCCGCGCTGCGAGGCACCGACCTCAAACACATAGGAGCCAAGGCGGTCGCCCTGACGCACGACGCGCGTGGTGTCGACGTCGTAGGCCTTCAGCGAACGCAGGGCGCACTCGCCCAGACGGTTGGCCGGGACAACGGAGACGTAAGCGGCCTTGTCGCCCTGGTAGGCCAGGGAAAGCGCAGTGTTGGCCTCGGCGCCGCCGTAGCGGACGTCAAACTCGGTTGCCTGCTCAATACGCAGGTGGTCTTTGGGTGAGAGTCTCATCATGATCTCGCCGAAGGTAAGAACCGTTTTACCCATGGTCGCGCAGCTCCTTTTACTCGTGCGTACACCTTTGATATGGCGTTGGCACGCAGGTGCCAAGACGGTAGGGTGCGTCTTTGCACCTGCGTGCCAACGCTTGCCGAAATCGGTTTACGAAATCGGTTTCGTTTCGAGTTGTAGTATACTCACCTACAGCGTTTTGCAACCGAGATTTTTAAAAAAATGCCTAAAATGGCTCAGATCGCCGACAATTGGGAAACGGGGTGCGTTATGGCGCAGATGAGAATCAAGGACATTGCCGCCGAGGCGGGCGTGAGTCCGGCCACGGTCTCGCGCTACCTCAACAACCGCCCCGGGCAAATGACCGAGGAGACTCGTGCTCGCATCGCGGCGGTTATCGAGCGCACCGGCTATCGCCCGCGTGCCGCCGCGCGCAATCTGCGCAGCTCGCGCACCAACCTCATTGGCGTGATCCTGGCCGACATCGCCAACCCGTTCTCCAGCGCCATGCTCGAAGGGCTTTCCGCCAGCGCCGCCGCGCGCGGCTGCTCGCTCATGACGGCCATTAGCGGAAACGACCCCGCCAAGGAGGCCGAGTCGCTCACCAGGCTTATCGACGCTGGCGTAGATGGCCTGGTCGTCAACACCTGCGGAGGCAATGACGAGGCGATCGCCGCGGCAGCGGGACGTCTGCCCGTCGTGCTGCTCGACCGCGACGTTGCCGACGGCGGTGTCGATCTGGTGACATCTAACAACCGTGAGCTGGTCGCTGGCTTGGTAGACGAGCTCGCCGCCGTTGGCAGCGAGCGCCTGTGCCTGCTCACCGAGGCAAGCGACGACAGCCCCGTGCGTCGCGAGCGTGCCGAGGCCTTTGCCGACGAACTTTCGCGACGCGGCCTTGCGGGTGAGGTCGTCACTCTGGCCGACGGTGGCGCCTCGGGCGTCGGCCGCTTGGACGAGACCATCCGCGGCTATGCAGGCAAAAAGCTCGGCCTCATTGCTGTCAACGGCCTGGTTTTCCTGCGTCTGACCGAGGCGCTGGCGCAGCTTGGTCCCTCGCTGCCGGCGGGGCTCAAAATCGCGACGTTTGACGACTACCCCTGGAACCATGTGCTCTTTGGCGGCGTGACCACGGCCGCGCAAGACACCCTTACAATCGCCGAGCGCGTGGTCGAGCGCCTCTCCGAGCGCATCGACGTTGTTACCACTACAGTGGGCGAGGCCGCAAAGCTGGCGCCCAAACGCATCGAGATCCCCGGCCACATCGAACACCGCGCATCGACCTCGCGCTAGGCTGTGTGATAATATATAGACAATGTCATACAGGAGGTATCCATGGCTGCGTCTGTGCTGAGTGTGCGAGTGGACTCGTCAATTAAAGACTCATTTGCCGAACTGTGCGAAGAGCTTGGCATGACTTCGTCTGTTGCGGTCAATATGTTTATGAGGCAGATGCTGCGCGAGCGCTCTCTGCCGTTTGTTCCTTCACTTGGTAAAAGCTCTGCGAGCGAAAGCGCCGCGACGGGTATTTTGGATACTGCCCAGATTGAGTCCGCCGTCCGCGAGGCGGCCAGCTCGATTCCCGCCATCAAAACCGTGATTCTTTTTGGTTCGTATGCTCGTGGCGAGGCGCATGCCGATAGTGATATTGACTTGCGTCTCGAAGTCGATCGCGAGCGGGGCTTTGGTCTTTTCGCGCTGTCGGCATTTGGTGAGGCGGTGCGCAAAGAAACCGGGAGGCAGGTTGATCTCGTCTCTAGTGATCATCTTGATGACGATCTTGCCGCGGTAATCGAGCGCGAAGGAGTGATCCTTTATGATCGCGCGTAAGTCAGACTGCCTTCGCGCCCAAGAGGTTTTGGAGGCCATCTCCGAAACGAACGAGCGCATCAAGGCTTTTGATATCACCGAGGACCAGTTTCTGCATGCGAATGACGTGCGGACGAGGGCGTTGGCGGACTCCCTTTTGATGTGTGCGCTTAGGGTGACGGAAGAAGCGGGCAAATTGTCGGAACGCTCGCAGCGGCTTCATCCCGAAATTGAATGGCGTGGAATTATCGGCATGAGAAATTATCTTGCGCATGATTACGGCAATGTCGACCGCTCGGTTGTTTGGGATGCAGTGACGATGGAGTTCCCTGCGCTGGAACGAGCCTGTAGACAAATTGTCTCCGAATCTGAACGCTAGCCGCTCGTTCGCAACTGCCTGTTCGCACACGTTTTTTGAGCGCTTGATACGCTTTAACCCTGCGGAAACATTTTTCTGCGATAGTATCTGCGATATAGACCAGTCGAAACCCGCCCGAAAGAAAGGGGAGCGACATGAACCAGCAGAACATCGATTACGTACTCCGCTCCGTAGAGCAGCGTGACATCCGCTTTGTGCGTTTGTGGTTTGTCGACATTCTCGGCCGCCTCAAGAACTTTGCCATTAGCCCCGAGGACCTCGAGGTAGCTTTTGAGGAGGGTATTGGCTTTGACGGCTCCGCCATCGAGGGCTTTGCCACGCCCGAGGAAGCCGACATGCTGGCGTTTCCCGATGCTTCGACCTTCCAGATCCTGCCGTGGCGCCCGAGCCACAACGGCGTCGCCCGCGTGTTCTGCGACGTGTGCACTCCCGATTGCAAGCCCTTTACCGGCGATCCACGCGATGCCCTGCGCCGCATGTTCCGCAAGGCCGAGAAGGCTGGCTATCTGCTCAACGTGGGCGCCGAGCTGGAGTATTACTATTTCCCCGACGAGCACACGCCCGAGCCGCTCGACAACGTGGGCTACTTCGATCTTTCGGTGAGCGATGCCGCCCGCGACCTGCGCCGCAACACGGTCCTCACGCTCGAGAAGATGTCCGTGCCCGTGGAGTACACCTTCCACGCCGCCGGTCGCTCGCAGCACGGCATGAGCCTGCGCCACGCCGAGGCCCTGAGCATGTCCGACGCCATCACCACGGCCAAACTCATCATTAAGCAGCAGGCCTACGAGAGCGGTTGCCACGCCTCCTTTATGCCCAAGCCGTTGGCGGGCGAGGACGGCAGCGCCATGTTTTTGCATCAGTCGCTGTTCAACCACGACGGCAACAACGTCTTTTGGGGCGAGGACGACGAGAAGTACCATCTCTCCGATATCGCCAAGCACTATATGGCCGGCATCTTGGCGCACGCACGCGAAATCAGCGCCATCACCAACCCCACGGTCAACTCGTACAAGCGCATCACTACGGGCGGCGACTCCGTGCCGCAGTACGCCACGTGGGGCCTGCGTAACCGCGCGAGTATGGTCCGCATTCCGGTCTACAAGCCCGGCAAGCAGCTGTCCACGCGCATCGAGCTTCGTAGCCCCGACCCCATGGCCAATCCGTACCTGGTCAACGCCGTCACGCTGGCGGCTGGTCTCGATGGCATCGAGCGCAAGCTGGAGCTCCCGCCCGAGGCCACGGCCGAGACGCTCAAGCTCACCGACCGTCAGATGCTCGAGGCCGGCTACACGCCGCTGCCGCGCTCGCTCAAAGAGGCGCTCGACGTGTTTGAGGACTCGCAGTTTATGAAGGATGCCCTCGGCGAGCACATCCACAGTTTCTTCCTTAAAAAGAAGCGCGACGAGTGGCATAAGTTTGAGTCCACGATCACCGAGTGGGAGATTAAGCATTATCTGGCGAACTCCTAATCGCGCTGGCTTGTTCCAGTACGATTGAGCTCATTTCTTTGGAGGCCGATATGTCCGAAAAGAGTGCCCTGTTCATGGCGCGCACGACGCGCTTCCACGAGTTTGCCCGCAGCTTGACGACCACCCTGGGTGTCGAGGTGAGCCTGGCAACCCCCGATTCGCCGACTGCGGCGCACGACTTTGACCTGCTGATCCTCGACTCCGACGGCATCCGCAGCGACCGCATCGATCAGATTGCCAAGTGGCTTGACGATCGCGGCGGTGTCCCCATGTTGGTGATCGTCGACGACGAGGCGCTCGGTACCTTGCGCCTGCCCAATCACGCGCATGCCGACTTTGTATGCCCCACGGCGACATCCAACGAGCTTAAGGCTCGTGCGCAGCGCCTGATGGGCGAGGAGGAGACCGTCGCCGCCGACGATGTGCTCAACATCGACAACCTCGAGATTAACCTGGCTACCTACCAGGTGACGCTCGATAACGAGCCCATCGACCTGACGCTGATGGAGTACTCGCTGCTGAGCTTTTTGGCGACGCATCCCAACCGTGCCTACAGCCGCGAGGTGCTGCTGCACCGCGTGTGGGGCTTTGAGTACTGCGGCGGCACGCGCACCGTCGACGTGCACATTCGACGCATCCGCTCCAAGGTGGGCCCGCAGATCGCGGCGCACATCACCACCGTCCGTGGCGTGGGTTATCTGTTTAAGGACTAGATTTCCACCACAAAGGGGACAGGCACCTTCGTGGTGGTTTTGCCGCATGCGTGGATCCCTTTCGAGTTTGCAGCAGAACTTAAGCCTTCCTAAAAGATTGCGTTCTCATACACGTTCGCCCGCATATTGGGGTACAACTCAACGTGAACAATGATGGCCCGCCACATGTTTGGCGGGCCTTTGGTTATTTGACGAAAGGATCGCAGCCATGAGCGAGTACGATTCCCAGCGTCCCCAGGATGCGGGCAACGCCGGCGAGACCCAGCAGCAGCCGCGTGTGCAGGTGGAGTCGACGCCTGCCGGCAGTAACATTCCCTACGTGCAGGCCTACGACACGCAGACCGGCAAGCCGCTGGGTGGCCAGCAGGTCGTGAACAAGCACACGGTGGTCAAGACCAAGACCAAAAAGCTGCCGATCTTTATTACGGCGCTTGCCGGCTGTGCCTGCGGCGCCCTACTGGTCATCGCGCTCATTATGAGTGGCACACTCAACATTGGCGGCGGCAAGAATGCCGTGACGGCGGGCGCTTCGGGTTCGTCGACGCAAAAGATTACGATTGATTCCGAGGACACCACGCTGGCCGAGGCCGTTTCTGCCAAGGCCCTGCCCTCCGTGGTTTCCATTACCGCCACTTCGAGCGGCGGCCAGAATGGCTCGCTTTCGCAGTCTGCCGACGAGTCGGATGGTTCGGGCAGCGTCGGTTCGGGCGTGGTGCTCGATACCGAGGGCCACATCCTCACCAACAACCACGTGGTCGATGGTTACGACCAGTACGTGGTGACCATGGACGACGGCACCACCTACGAGGCCGAGTTCGTGGGCAACGATGCTTCGAGCGACCTGGCCGTCATCAAGCTCAAGGACGCCGACGCCTCCAAGCTCACGCCGATCGAGATCGGTGACTCCTCCAAGCTCAACGTGGGCGAGTGGGTTATGGCCATCGGTTCGCCGTTCGGCAACGAGCAGTCTGTCTCCACGGGCATTGTGTCGGCGCTGTATCGCTCCACAGCCATGAGTTCTACCAGCGGTAACACCATCTATGCCAACATGATCCAGACCGATGCCGCCATCAACCCGGGCAACTCCGGTGGCGCGCTCGTCAACGACAACGGCGAGCTCGTGGGTATCAATTCGCTCATCGAGAGCTACTCGGGCTCCAGCTCGGGCGTTGGTTTTGCTATTCCCGTTAACTACGCCAAGAACATTGCCGACCAGATCATCGGCGGTAAGACGCCGGTGCACCCGTACCTGGGGGCCACGCTTTCGAGCGTCAACGCGCTCAACGCCCGCACCAACAAGCTGAGCACCGATAGCGGCGCGTACGTGGCAAGCGTCGTCGAGGACGGTCCCGCCGCCAAGGCCGGCATCCAAGAGGGCGATGTCATTACCAAGCTGGGCGACGACGAGATTACGAGCGCCGACGGCCTGATCATCGCGCTGCGCAGTCACGAGGTGGGCGAGAAGGTCGAGATCACGCTCATGCGCGGTAAGGACGAGAAGAAGGTCACCGTTGAGCTGGGCTCCGACGAGGAGCTGCAGAACCAGCAGCGGGACGACAGTTCGACCGACACCGGCAACGGCGGTATTACCGACGAGCAGCTGCGCCAGTATCTGGAGGAGCTGCTGGGCCAGCAGGGCCAGGGTCAAGGCTACGGCCAGGGTTTCTAGCGAGCCGTTTCGCACATACCGATGCCAGAGGGGCTGTTCCGCCAACGCGGGGCGGCCCCTCTTTTCGTACTGATCCCTTGGGGACGGAAGAAAACGGATTATTTAGAAATGGCAAGGGCATGGTTTGAACGCGCGATCCACCCCGGTCCGGCCGCTGCCGATTCGGTGCGGTTCGAAAGGGCTGTTCGGCGCCGTTGCGACCGGTGGTACTCTTGTATCCGTTTGAAATCGAGCGAAGGAGTGCCGCTATGGAGCAATCGAGCCTGTTTGGTGACGGCGTGGACATCGATACCGAAACGCCCGCGAGCACGGATACCGCCGTACCGGCCGATGCCCGTGCCCAGGCGGCAGCGCGTGCGGCCGAGCTGCGCCACGAGCTCGATTACCACGCCTATCGCTACTACATGCTCGATGCGCCCGAGATCACGGACGCCGCCTTTGACAAGATGCTCGTTGAGCTGCAGGAAATTGAGGCCACCTACCCCGACCTGGTGACGCCCGACAGCTATACCCAGCGCGTGGGCGGGTACGTGAGCGAGCAGTTTACGCCGGTCACGCACATGGCACGCATGTATTCCATGGACGATGCCATGGATCTGGACGAGCTCGACGCGTGGCTCCAGCGTACCGAGGATGCGCTCGGTGCCGGTAGCGTCACCTATACCTGCGAGCTTAAGATCGACGGTCTGGGCGTGGCGCTTACCTACCAAAACGGCACCTTTGTGCGCGCTGCCACGCGCGGCGATGGCACTACGGGCGAGGACGTGTCGCTCAACGTGCGCACCATCAAGGATGTGCCCATGCACCTGTCCGAGCCGGCGCTCGCCCACATGGGCGCCGACCGCGAGCGTACCATCGAGGTACGCGGCGAGGTCTACATGCCCAAGGGCAGCTTTGTGCGCCTGAATGAAGAGGCCGATGTCGAGGGCCGCGACCCCTTTGCCAACCCGCGCAACGCCGCCGCCGGCAGCCTGCGCCAAAAGGATCCCAAGGTCACGGCGCGCCGCGACCTGGCCACCTTTATCTACGCCATCGCCGATACCGACCCGCTGCACGTCCACAGCCAGCGCGAGTTTCTGGACTGGCTGCGCAGCGCCGGCTTTAGCGTCAACCCCAACGTGGCCCGTTGCGCCACGCCGGCCGAGGTTCACGAGTTCTGCGCCCAGGCGCTCGAACATCGCGGTGACCTGAACTACGACATCGACGGCGTGGTCGTAAAGGTGGACAGCTTCCAGCAGCAGCTCGACCTGGGCTTTACCGCCCGCGCGCCACGCTGGGCCATTGCCTTTAAGTTCCCGCCCGAGGAAAAGCAGACCGTCCTGCGCGAGATTCGCATCCAGGTGGGCCGCACCGGTGTGCTCACGCCGGTCGCCGAGTTCGACCCGGTGACGGTTGCCGGCTCCACCATCGCGCGCGCCACGCTGCACAACATCGACGAGATCCGTCGCAAAAACGTGCGCGAGGGCGATACCATCATCGTGCACAAGGCGGGCGACGTGATCCCGGAGGTCGTAGGCCCGGTGCTCGATAAGCGTCCGGCCGATTCGGTCGACTGGCACATGCCCGAGGTCTGCCCCGTGTGCGGCAGCCCCGTGGTCCACGAGGATGGCGAGGTGGCCTACCGCTGCGTCTCCATCGACTGCCCCGCGCAGCTCAAGGAGCGACTGCTTCACTGGGTGAGCCGCGGCTGCATGGACGTCGACGGCCTAGGCGACGAGATCGTCGACAAGATGATCGCCGCCGGGCTGATCCACGATGTCGCAGACTTCTACCAGCTCACGGTCGACGACATCGCCGGCCTGGACACGGGCCGCGTGTACGCCAGCTCCAACAGCAAAAAGGGCGTCAAGAAGGGCGATCCCATTCCGGTGGGCCTCAAGACGGCCGAGAAAATCATCGCCGAGCTCAACAAGTCCAAGAGCCAGCCGCTCGGTCGCGTGCTGTTTGCCCTGGGCATCCGCCACGTGGGCAAGAGCGTGGGCGAGGTCATCGCCGAGCGATTCTTATCGATTGACAAGCTCATCTTGGCGAGCGAAGAGGACATCGCCGAGTGCGAGGGCATCGGTCCCAAGATTGCGGCGAGCGTCAAACAATTCCTGGCCGTGCCCGAGAACCTCGCCGTGCTGGAGCGCTTGCGTCAGGCGGGCCTGTCGCTTGAGGCCGACTTGGGAGCTGCACATGCACAGGCCGCAGCCGATGCCGGCGTAGCGGGCGAGCTCGCCGACGCACAGCCGCTCGCGGGCCTGACGTTTGTGCTGACCGGTACGCTCGTAAACCGCACGCGCGACGAGGCGGGTGCCGCGCTCAAGGTGCTCGGCGCTAAGGTTTCGGGCAGCGTGTCGAAGAAGACGAGCTACCTGGTCGCCGGTCCCAAGGCAGGCTCCAAGCTCACCAAGGCCGAGCAGCTTGGCGTGCCCGTGCTGGACGAGGACGCGCTCGAGCAGATTCTCGCTACCGGTGAGGTGCCAGAGGCGTAATGGATATCGAGAATCACAATTACTCGCAGGCGGAAGGGCATACGACGCGCTCCCAAACGCAGGCAAAAGAGCACCTGATGGCGCGAATTCGCGTTGCCGAGCGCGAGCGCGCGGCGGGCATGTCTTGCGATGCATTTGAGGCTTTGGCCGAGCTGGAAGCGATGTTCGGTCTAGCCTAGCGACAGAGGCACCGTGATCTGCGTTACGTAGGTCGCTGGGTCGTCGCTGATGATGTCGTCGATGAGAGCGATTTCGCGTGAGGGACCGGCAGGGGACAGGTCGCGCTCGTGCATGTAGTCGAGCAGGCGCTCGTAGCGCGGGGCCGCCTGCCCGTGCGTGCCGCGGAAGCTTACGGTCAGGCAGCGTGCGGCGGGCCGAACTTCGAGATCCCCCAGGTAATCGTCCGTGTCATCGAGCAGCAGAAAGACCTCGTCGTAGCCATCGAAGTCGCCGACGGAAAGGCGCTCGGGCGCGATGCCCACGCCCAAGTTGCCGGGAAAGACAAAGGTCTCGTGCTGCCCTTTTTGCAGCTGACGGATCTGCCACTCCAGCGCATAGGCGTCGGTAGGGTTGACGCGTTCACGCAGTACGGCGCATCGAAGCTCGGGTGCCTCGGTCTCGCGGATGGTGTCGAGCTCGGCATTCAAAGCGTCTCGCAACAAGACAAGCCGGTCATCGATCTTGCGCGACACGCGTTCGAGTTCGCGGCGCTTGCGCTCGATGAGCTCCTGCTGCTGGGCCAGTTGCCGCTGCATCAGATTCACGTCGCGCGTGGCGACAAACTCGCGTATCTGCGCCAATGGCAAGTCAAGAACGCGCAGGTTGCTGATGGTGTTGAGGGTGGAGAGCTGTCGCGCTCCATAGTATCGATAGCCGCTTGCGGGGTCGATATGCGCCGGCTCCAGCAAGCCCATCTGCTCGTAATGGCGCAGCGTGCCCACACTCAGGTTAAACAGGCGCGCCACCTCGCCAATGCGGAGCAGGCCGTCGGTATGTTCGCTGGACGTGTCAGTCACGGGATCGCTCCTTTCGGCAGAAAGCGGGACAGGGTTGCTAGGCTTGCGTCGCCCCGCTACGCCACCAGCTTGTCAAAAGTGCCACGTCGGTTGAGCACCGTAAACGCCACCACGCAAATGGCTGCCGACAGAATCGACCCGCACGGCGAGGCGATGCCCATGGGAAACAGCGTGTCGGAATAGGCGTTCGACAGCAGCCATGCGCCAGGCACGCGAATGAGCGCTACGGCCAGCACGTTGTGCGCAAAGCCGATGTAGCTCTTGCCGTACGCAGCGAAAAAGCCGCTAAAGCAAATGTGAATGCCGGCAAAGATCGCGTCGAAAATATAGCTCCGCATATAGCCGGTGCCGGCTGCGACCACCGCGGCGTCCTTGGCAAAAAAGCCGAGAAACGCCGGTGCCACCAGCCACATGAGCGCCGTGATCAGGCAACCGTACACCACCGAGATGGTCATGGCGTCCTTGAGCACCTGACGTGCGCGGTCGCCCTTGCCCGCGCCGGCGTTTTGCGCCGTGAGCGCGCTGACGGTGGCGCCCATGGAGCTCGGCACGATGAACAAAAAGCTGATCATCTTCTCGACCAGGCCCACGGCGGCGGCGTCGACCAGCCCGCGGTGGTTGGCGATAACAGTGATGAACATAAACGCCACCTGGATGCAGCCGTCCTGCACGGCCACGGGCACGCCAATCTTAAGGATGCTGCCGAGTACCTGGGGCTGCGGACGCAGGTCGCTGCGCTTGACGTGGATGTTTGTGCGGCGGCTCTTGAGCCAGACGAGTGCGAGGGCAACACTTGCCGTCTGCGCGATCACCGTGCCAAGCGCCGCGCCCACGGGGCCGAGCCCCATGTGGCCAATGAGCAGAAAGTCGAGCGCGATGTTGATGACGCACGCCACGCCGATCACATACATGGGCGAGCGCGAATCGCCCAGGCCGCGAAAGATGGCCGAGAGGATGTTGTATGCGGCGATACACGGAATGCCGATAAAACAGATGCGCAGGTAGGCGGCAGTGCCCTCGACGGCTTCGGTCGGCGTGCCGATGAGTGCCACGATCTGCGGGCACAGCGCGAGCAAGAGCACGGCCAACACCACCGAGACGCCCATAAAGAGCGTGATGGTGTTGCCGATGGCGGCCTCGGCGCGGTCGAAGCGGCGCGAGCCCACGGCGTGGCCGACGATGACGGTCGTTCCCATGGCCAGACCCACGAGCGTCACGGTAATGATATAGAGCGTCTGCGCGCCATTGCCCACGGCGGTGATGCCGGCGGCGCCGCTAAACTGTCCGATAAAGTACAGGTCGGCCATGCCGTAGAGCATCTGCAAAAAGTACGAGAGCATATAAGGCAGGGCGAAGACCGCGATGGTCTTGAGGACGTTGCCGCGTGTGAGGTCGTGTTCCATGGGCGGGCACTTTCTGGCTTGGTTCGTTTACGTACCAGTGTAGTGAAAACCCTACAACGATTGTAGAGTCAAGGTTCATGTGCCAGTAGGGAGAAAATTTCTCGCCTTCAATCATTTCCATTTGAATACGGTCGCGCGCCGCGCGGGCTTAGCGCCTGCGCCGGCCTTATAGAAATCGATTTCGGAACACTTGACACGCCCGCTCGGCGCGCAATAATACGTGCGTTTGCGAACAACGTTTGATGGGGGTTGAACCTGCGTGCGCAATCTCAAAATACTGTTTTCCTATCTAGGGGCATACCGTCGCGATGCCATCCTCGGCGTGTTCTTTGTGTCGGTCGAGACGGTGCTCGAGCTGTTTATTCCGGTCATCATGGCCAACATCATCGATGTGGGCGTGCCTGCGTGTGATATCAACTACATGCTGCTACAGGGCGCGTACATGTTGGTGTGCGCTGCGCTTTCGCTGGTACTGGGCTTGGGTTATGCCCGCACGTCCGCCCGCGTTGCCTCGGGCCTAGGCGCTAACCTGCGCGAGGCCGAGTACAAAAAGATTCAGACGCTCGCTTTTGGCAACCTGGACAACTACGACGCCAGCTCGCTCGTCACCCGCATGACCACGGACATCACCGTTATCCAAAATGCTGTGGGCAACGGCTTTCGCCCTATGGTGCGCGGCCCGGTGACGCTTATCGTCGGCCTTATCTACGCGCTGATGCTGTCGCGCCCGCTCGCCACCGTCTTTGCGATCATCTTGCCCGTGCTGGCAATCGTACTGGGCGTCATCACCTATCGCGTGAGCCCGCTCTACCGCCAACTCCAGACCTCGATGGACCACCTTAACGGCGTGGTGCAAGAGGACCTTACCGCCGTGCGCGCCGTGAAGGCTTACGTGCGCGCCGAGCACGAGTGCGACAAGTTCGACACCGTCAATACCGAGCTCGCGCACACGGCGACGAAGACCTTCGGCAACGCCGTGCTCAACCTGCCGGTGTTTCAGCTGTCGATGTACGTGGCCGCCATCTCGATCCTGTGGATCGGCGGGCGCATGATTATTGCCGGTGAGCTGGGCGTGGGCTCGCTCACGGGCTTTATGAGCTACGTGCTGCTGATCATGAACTCGCTCATGATGATCTCCAACGTGTTTTTGCTGCTCACGCGCGCGCTCGCCAGCGTGGAGCGCATCTCGCGGGTGATTGACGAGCAGTCGCTCATTCAAGCACCCGCGGCAGACGTGGCCATGCACGAGGTTGCCGACGGAAGCGTCGAGTTCCGCGACGTGTCGTTTAAGTACCGCGCGGATGCTGCCGAGGACGTGCTCGAGCATATTGACCTTCGCATCGAGCCGGGCTCCACGGTGGGCGTGCTCGGCGGCACGGGCTCGGGCAAGAGCTCGCTCGTGCAGCTCATCGCGCGCCTGTACGACGCGACCGAGGGCGCCGTGCTCGTGGGCGGGCGCGATGTGCGCGATTACGACCTGGCCGCCCTGCGCGATGCCGTGGGCATTGTGCTGCAAAAGAACGTGCTGTTTACGGGCACCGTGCGCGAGAACCTGCAGTGGGGCGCGCCCGATGCCACCGACGAGGAGCTGCTGAGTGCCTGCCGTGCGGCGTGCGTGGACGAGTTCCTGGACCGCATCGGTGGGCTCGACGGTGAGTTGGGCCAGGGCGGCGCCGGTGTTTCGGGCGGACAGAAGCAGCGCCTGTGCATCGCGCGCACGCTGCTCAAGCAGCCGCGCGTGCTTATTTTTGACGACTCGACCAGCGCGGTCGATATGGCGACCGATGCCAGGATTCGCGAGCATATCGCGCAGATTCCCGATACGACCGTGATCATCATCGCCCAGCGCATCGCGAGCGTGATGGATGCCGATCGCATTGTGGTGCTGGATGACGGCCGTGTCCACGGTGTGGGCACGCATGAGGAGTTGCTGGCAGGTGACAACATCTACCAGGAGATTTACGCCTCGCAGATGGAGTTCGCGGGTGATGCGAGCGATGCAGAGGGCGACGGCGGCAGCGAAGACGTTCAAGGTGATCCGTTTTCCTCTGTCCCCGGCGGATCATTCCAGGCGGCGAAAGGAGATGAGCGCCATGCCTAAGACTTCCGCTCAGGCACGTCCGGCCAATCTGCGCCGAACGCTTCGCCGCTTGCTCTCATACATGGGCCATGCCAAGTTCTCGCTGCTGGCGGTTGGTGTGCTGGCCTCTGTCGCCGCCATCGCGAGTCTTGCCGGCACCTATATGGTGCGCCCCATCGTCAACGGCCTGGCCGCGGGTGGGGAGGAGCTGCTTACCAAGCAGGTTCTCTTTACGGCGATCATCTACGCCGCGGGCGTGCTCTCGGCCCTGGGCTACTCGCAGATCATGGTGCGCGCGGCCCAACGCGTGGTGTCCGATATTCGCCGCGACCTGTTCGCGCACATCCAGACGCTGCCGCTCAGTTATTTTGACAGCACGCGCTCGGGCGACATCATGAGCTTTTTCACCAACGACGTCGACACCGTCTCCGAGGCGCTCAACAACAGCTTTGCCAACGTGATTCAGGCCGCCATTCAGGTTGTGGGCACCACGGCCATGCTCATCATCCTCAACTGGCAGCTCACGATTATCACGCTCGTGTGCGATGTGGCCATTGTGCTGTATGCGCGCTACTCGGGCATGCGTTCCAAGCGCTTTTTTGCCGCCCAACAGGCGTCGCTGGGCGATTTGGACGGATACGTCGAGGAGATGGTCTCGGGCCAAAAGGTCATCAAGGTCTTTAATCACGAGCAGGCCAACGTGGCTGGTTTTGACGTGCGCAACCAAGAACTGCGCCGCACCGGTGGCGCCGCGCAGGCCTACGCCAACTCCATGGTGCCCATGACCGTGGTGATCGGCTATGCCAACTACGCCATCGTCGCCGTGGCGGGCGGCATGCTCTGCATCAAGGGCCTGGCCGACGTGGGCGCGCTTGCAAGCTACCTGGTCTTTGTGCGTCAGGCCGCCATGCCCATCAACCAGTTTACGCAGCTGGGCAACTTCTTGCTCAATGCGTTGGCCGGTGCCGAGCGCCTGTTTGCGGCTATGGACCTTAAGCCCGAGGTGGACGAGGGCTGCGTGGAGCTGGTGCAGACGGGCGACGCCGCATGGGCGTGGAAGATTCCCGAGGGTCAGGGCGTGGGCGCGTACGGGCACTTGCATGATGTGGTTGCTGTTGATGAGTCGGGCCGCGCGGTGGCTGCCGACGGCACCGAGCTCACGTGCGGCTTGGTCCCACTTGCCGGCGACGTGCGCTTCCATGCCGTGGATTTTTCCTACGTGCCGGGCACCCGTGTGCTCACGGATCTCAACCTGTTTGCCAAGCCGGGGCAAAAGATCGCGTTTGTGGGCTCGACGGGCGCCGGAAAGACGACCATCACCAACCTCATCAACCGCTTCTACGAGGTCGATGACGGCGAGATCACGTACGACGGCATCGACGTCAAGCACATTGCCAAGGCCAGCCTGCGCGGATCGCTCGGCATTGTGCTGCAGGACACGTACCTGTTTAGCGGCACCATTGCGCAGAACATCCGCTTTGGCAAGCTCGACGCGACCGACGAGGAGGTGCGCGCCGCTGCCGAGGCAGCCTGCGCTGATTCGTTTATCCGCCGCCTGCCTCAGGGCTATGACACACTCGTGACCGCCGATGGCGCCAACCTGTCGCAGGGCCAGCGTCAGCTGCTCGCCATCGCGCGCGTGGCCGTTGCCGACCCGCCGGTGCTCATCCTGGACGAGGCCACGAGCTCCATTGACACGCGTACCGAAAAGCTCATCGAGCGCGGTATGGACCGCATCATGCGTGGACGCACCACGTTTATGATTGCGCACCGCCTGTCCACCGTCCGCGACGCCGATGCCATCATGGTCCTCGAACACGGCCGCATCATCGAGCGCGGCACGCACGAAGAGTTGCTCGCCCAGCACGGCGAGTACTGGCAACTGGCGCATGGCTTAAAAGAGTTGGATTAACCCGTTCGAGCACGATGCTTTGACCCCTCCGTGCCCCTCACCTCGCCTCAAACCATCACAACATTCGACGTTTTTCGCCAAAAACGGGAAAAGCATCGAATGTTGTGATGGTTTTTCTGCCACTCGACTGGGTGGAAACGCTTTCTTGCGCGCGAAGGTGTGCGGACCCGTGGGCAGGGGAATAAGGTTGGTTATCCGACTCCATTGGAGGGCTCATGGACCTGCCGATCGTCCTGTCCCATAAGACTGCCTGGCTGTACCACAACGTGGCGCGCCCGTCCGAGCCGCTCTCGCGAGCAAGCAGCCTATACGATGAGGACTCGCTTGCTAACGAAGCGGAGCCGACCGCGAGCCTGCCCAAATTGGGACTCGATACCAAGGGGCTGAGGGCTTCAACGGCAGTTGGGATCGTTACCGACTATCTGGTCTCGATCGGTATTCCACGAGAAGAGCTCGATCATATCGACACGCTCGTCAACTTCGATTTTGAGCGCTCGACGCCGGCTGGATTTAGGTGCCACGTGTTTGGAGCGCCGGTACCTCCAGACCATCTTATCGAGGTGGCCGAGGGCCTTCTGGTGGTTGATGAGGTCATGTGCTTTGTCCAAGCGGGTTCGTGGATGAGCGAGCCCGAGCAGCTGGAATATGGCTACGAAATCTGCGCCCGTTACCATTTGAATCATCTGTCGACAGGCGATTATATCGAGATGGGGCAGGGGCACACCGTTGCCGACTTGATTGTTTATTGCAACGAGAACCGATCTCGTCAGGGGGCTATACGCGCGGCCGCCGTGCTCAAGCGCGTGCACGATGGCGCGCGGTCGCCCATGGAGACGGCCACCGCAATCATGATCGTAGCAAAACGTTCCCAGGGCGGGCTGGGATACGCCAAGGTCGAGCTCAACCATCGGGTCGATGTTCCCAACGAGTTCAAGTATCTCGCTAAGGCCGGGTATTTCGAAATCGACGTATATGCGCCTGCGAGCGGTACGGGGATTGAATACAACGGCTCGGACCATCTTGATAAACAGCGCAGCGCGTCGGATGCGGAGCGTATGACCGTGCTGAGCGCGCTGGGCTTTAGGATGATCGTCCTCACCGGGACTCAGTTTGCCCATCAGCTGCAATTGCACCGGGCGATGAATGCCATCGCGCTCGCTATGGGTCTTAAGTGCGACCGAAGCGAAGCGTTCCAGAAACGTCAAAACGACCTGCGAGAATTCGTGATTCGGCACTGGGACGGCGGCCTTTAGGGACGCTTTGGTCCTTCTACGGGGTGCCGTGGGCAGGCCAACCATCACATCATTCGACGTTTATTGCCAAAAACGGGAAAAGCATCGAATGTTGTGATGGTTTGTATGCTGAGGATGGGCTTGGGAAGCCGGACTTGCTCGAAGCGACCTGTCCTGTCGTACGGGTGTCGGCATGATTCTATCGTGGGGTATTATGTTTTCCGAAGAATAAAACGCCGCGTGAGGGGAGGGCCGCGTGGGCGGGCACGTGCAACATGACGGCTTTGGCCGCGATATCAACTACCTGCGCATTGCCGTTACCGACAAGTGCAATTTCCGCTGCATTTACTGCATGCCGGCCGATGGCGTGGCGCCCCGTGCGCACGACGAGCTACTCAGTGCCGAGGAAATTGCCCGCTTTGTGCGCTTGGTAGCGGGGGAGGGCATTCGTCGCGTGCGTCTGACGGGTGGCGAGCCGCTGGTCAGCCGCCGTATTATTCCGCTTATTCGCGACATCCGCGCGATTCCGCAGATCGAGGACATCTCACTCACCACCAATGGCGCTCTGCTGCCCAAGCTGGCGCCGCAGCTCAAAGATGCCGGGCTTAACCGCGTCAACATTTCGCTCGACACGCTCGACCCTACGCTCTTTGGAAAGATCACGCGTCTGGGTCGGCTCGAGCAGACCATGGCTGGCATCGACGCGGCGCTGGCTTGGGGCTTTGAGCCCGTTAAGGTCAACTGCGTTGTGGTGCGCCGGCTCAACCAGGATGTGGCTGCCCTCGCGCGGCTCACGCTCGACCGCCCCATCCACCTGCGCTTTATCGAATACATGCCCATCGGCGACGAGCACACGAGCTCGCATTGCGCTGTGAATCCGCATGCGCCCGCGCTCAATCCCGAGCTGTGGGACGCGAGCGATACCGTGCCGAGTGACGAGCTGCGGGCGCGCATCAATGCCGGGGCCGCCGCGGCGGGATTGGGCGAGCTCGAGCCGCTCGACATCAACGACGCTCCTGCCGGCGCGGGCCCTGCGCGCTATTGGCACTTTCCGGGCGCGGCGGGAACGGTCGGCTTCATTAGCGCCATGTCCAACCATTTTTGCGCGAATTGCAACCGTCTGCGCCTGACGGCCGACGGAAACGTGCGTCCGTGCCTGTTCAGCGATGCCGAGTATTCGGTCCGCGAGGCGCTGCGCAGTGGTGATGATATGCAGGTACTTTCGATTTGGCGCGATGCCGTGGCCCACAAACCGCAGGAACACGCGATAATTGAGGGCACGCAACGATTTATGTCCCAAATCGGAGGATGATCATATGGCCAAGAGCAGGTACGCCGATGCCACCAAGGCCGCTCGCAGGGCCGCGATGTCTGCCCACAAAGCCACGGCTGCGGCGAATGCTGGCAACGCCGACGCGTCCGCGCAGCCGTCTGCCAGCGCTGCCACCGAGCCCGCCCGCGACGCCCGTCGCGACGAGCTGACGCACGTGAACGCCAAGGGCGAGGTGCGCATGGTCGACGTGTCCGACAAGGCCGAGACGCATCGCATCGCCATCGCCGAGGGCACCATCCTCATGCATCCCGAGACGCAGGCCATGGTGCTGCAGGACCGCGCCAAGAAGGGCGACGTGCTCGCCTGCGCGCGCGTCGCGGGCATCATGGCCATCAAACGCACGAGCGACATCATCCCCATGTGCCATCCGCTGCTCATTACCAAGAGCAAGTGCGATATCGAGCCCATCGCTGCGGCGGGGACGCCGGCCGAGGACGTGCCCGAGGGCTGGGCGCCGGCGCGTCCGGACGGGCAGGTCGGCTTTCACGTGCTGGTCACGGCGGGCGTGACGGGCAAGACGGGCATCGAGATGGAGGCGCTGACCGGCGCGAGTGCCGCGTGTCTGACCATCTACGACATGTGCAAGGCCGTCGATCGCGGCATGGAGATCGTCGACGTGCGCCTGCTGCACAAGGAGGGCGGCCGCTCGGGCGTGTGGGATCGCGCGGAGCGTCAAGCTGCTGCTGCCGAGGCCGCCGCTGCCGATGGTGCCGCGCCCGCGAGCGTATCCGCCCCGGCCGTGCCCGCAGCTCCCACCCCGGCTGCCCCCGCGATCGCGTTTATCGGTTACCAGAACTCGGGCAAGACCACGCTCGTCGAGAAGGTCATCGCCGAGCTCACTCGTCGTGGCCTTCGCGTGGGTTCGCTCAAACACCACGGGCATCACGGCTTCGATATCGACGTGCCCGCCAAGGACACCTGGCGCCATCATCAGGCGGGCTCCAAGCACGTGGGCCTCATTTGCGCCACGCGCTGGGCGGAGTACGCCGACACGCGCGAGGAGGACGAGATGCCCGCGCGCGAGCTGCTGTCGCGCTACAACGACGTCGACGTGGTGATCATCGAGGGCTACAAGACCGAGGGCTTCGACAATATCGTGGTCGCGCGTTCCGGCGTCGACCGTCTGCGTGGCAAGAGCTCGCTCGATCTGGTCGACGGCCGCACACTGGCCCTAGCCTGCAACGAGGCCCTGGCACGCCAGGCCTTCGACGCCGGCCTTGCGACCCGAGCCATCAACATCAACGACGCCCGAGCCATCTGCGACCTGATCCAAGACCACCTTTAAGGGCCGGCTCGCTGCGCTGCCATAACCTGCCAAATAGGGACAGGTTTGTTTTGGCAGGTTTTATCTGGGCAAACGCCATTTCCACCACAAAGGGGCCAGGCACCTTTGTGGTGGTTTTTGCTCGGAGCTGCTTTAAGGTGCCATAATCGCATAGGAAAACACTTTCCAGGGAGGTTCCATGTCAAAGCTGTGCTTTATGCGCCACGGTCAGACGCTTTTTAATCTGCTTCGCCGTAAGCAGGGCTGGTGTGATTCGCCGCTTACCGAATTGGGAATCGAGCAGGCCAAGGCCGTGGGCACGACGCTGCGCGAACGCGGCCTTACGTTCGACCATGCCTACAGTTCAACATCCGAGCGCGCGTGCGACACGCTCGAGCTGGCATTTCCCGGTCAGCCTTACGAGCGCGTCAAAGGCCTTAAGGAATGGAACTTTGGCAAGTTTGAGGGTGCGAGCGAGGATTTGAATCCGCGCCTGCCCTACGGTGATTTTTATAAGCAGTATGACGGTGAGGGCGAGGTTGAGTTTCGCGAGCGCATGATGGCGACCATCACCGAGCTCATGCAGCGTCCCGGGCACGAGAGCGTGCTGTGCGTGGGCCATGGCGCCGCAGTGGCTCAGGTCATGCGCACCGTGGGCGTGGATCCGCTCAAAATGAAGAACCGTATCGGCAACTGCTGTGTGCTCGAGCTCGATTTTGACCCTACTACCAGCACGTTTGCCTTTGCAGACCTCTACAACCCCTACGGCATCCCACGCGAGTAGTCGCTAAAACCACCACAAAGGGGCCAGTCTCCTTTGTGGTGGTTTTGCCGTTCGCGGGCGTTTTTCTACCGTTCGGCGGACTTTCACGTAGACTGGGGTTACGCGGCGTGCAAGTTTCGTGCACAATCACACCCGTGCTTACAAGTTTGTTACTCCTCGGGAGGCATCACTTGCGCATAATAGAAGACGAGGAATAGCGCCCCGTCGTCTAGCGCCGATGTCCGAGGAGTTTTTTCATGCTCATTTTAAAGAAGATCAACAATAACGTTGCTCTCGCCGCCAGCGATGACGGCCGAGAGGTTGTTGTCTTTGGCAAGGGCATCGGTTTCCACGACATGCCCTACGAGCTTTCCGACGAGTCGCTCATCCAGCGCAAATTCTATAACGTCCCCGAGAGCCTGCAGGACATGGTCGGCACCCTTCCCGATGACGTGCTGCTCGCGGCAAGCGATATCGCCTGCTTCGCGGCGCAGCAGCTCGGCTGCAAGCTGTCCGGCGGCCTTCCCTTTATCCTGGCAGATCACCTGCAGTTTGCCGTCCAGCGCGACGACGACCAGCTCAACGCGCCCAACCCGCTCGAGCACGAGGTGGCCTTCATCTACCCGCGCGAGCTCCAGATTGGCCAGGCGGCACTTGCCATCGTGCAAAAACACACCGGGGCTGTGCTCGGCCAAAACGAGGCTACGAGCATCGCGCTCCACATCGTCAACGCCGAGGTCGACGGCATGGGCCGTGCCAAGGACATGGACTTCATCATGAAGAGCACCCGCGTGCTCGACGAGGTGACTCATTCCGTGGAAAAGCAGCTCGGCTGCTCGCTCGACACGGCGTCGTATAGCTACATTCGCTTTCTTGCGCACCTGCACTGATAATTGTTCTCGGGGGAAGCGGGCACTGCGGGGCGCGGCAACGG
>CAJKFS010000012.1 GCA_905199225.1 uncultured Collinsella sp.
AGGCATGACCAGAAGGTCTATGCCTTGCCTTTTTCATGCCAACTTGTTCGCTCTGGACGTCGCTCGCTGTCCGTCCTCTATCTGCGGCGTTGACTTGGTTGACACTTAGAACATCGATGTAGTCATTGGGGACGTTCTTAAACGACTACCCAACGGATATTGCCCACATGGCTCGCATGACAGTCGTCTCTTTTATGTTTCCTTTAGCCGTTGCTGCCTAGGATGGGGGTTAGTCGGTAGGAAGGGAGCGTCTATATGGACGACGCGAGCGAGCGTTCAATCGAAGAGGACATGCTCGATCAGTTCAATTACTTTGATGATGAGGACGAGGAGCTGATCGACCGTCGCGAGCCAGCGCCGCTTGATTCCTTTGATCTGGTCGATGAAGAGCCCGACGAGGACGAGGGCGAATCGGCGGAGCCCTCACAGCCTTCGCGCCTTGACTCGCTGCTTTCGAGAGCCCCCATGCACCACGGTGTCCGTGCCGGCGCGCTCCATATGAAAACTGACTGGCACCAGATCGTGACGGCAGGCGATGAGCTTGCCGTCGATGCGCCGCTCACCGATAAATCATCCATCATCTGCCGCACCGGCATGCTTATGCTGGCAAGCGGAACGGGTGCCTGGCGCGTGCGCGATACCATGAATCGTGTTGCCGCCGTACTCGGTGTCACCATCCACGTTGACTTAAGTCTTCTGTCGTTTGAGTGCACCTGCATCGAAGATGGTCACTGCTTTAATGAGGTCGTCAGCTTGCCCACAACGGGCGTCAATACCCATCGCATTTGGATGATGGAGAGTTTCCTCAAGGAAATCGAGACCTATGGTCGTCGCTTCACGGTGCACGAGTATCACGAGATGCTCAAGACCGTTGAGAGTTCAAAACCTGATTACGCGCCTTGGCAACAGGGCCTTGCGGCGGCCTGCGCCTGTGGCGCCTTCGTTTTTTTGCTCGGCGGCGGCCCTATCGAGATGGCCTGCGCGTTCGTGGGCGCGGGTGTCGGCAACTTTGCCCGCTCCCATATTCTCAAGCAAGGCCTTGGTCAGTTCAGCGCGCTGACGACCGGCGTTGCGCTCGCTTGCGTTTCGTATCTGCTGGCATTGCTCGGCCTTGGCCAGGTCATACCGGGGGCAATGTCGCACCAAGAAGGCTATATCGGCGCCATGCTCTTTGTGATTCCCGGCTTTCCACTCATTACGGCAGGCCTCGACATCGCTAAGCTCGACATGCGAAGCGGTATCGAGCGCCTTTCATATGCCGTATCGATTATTGTGATGGCGACCCTCGTAGGTTGGATGGTTGCCGAGTGTGTTGGCCTGGCGCCGGACGACTTTGCCCCACTGGGCCTTTCGCCGCTTGCCCTTACGCTCCTGCGCGTGGTGATGAGCTTCGTTGGCGTATTCGGCTTCTCGGTGATGTTCAACAGCCCGGTAAAGATGGCCGCGGCAGCTGGGTTGATCGGCGCCGTGTCCAATACCCTGCGTCTGACCCTTGTCGATGCGCCGACGATGATTCCCTTCCTGGGCCTCAGCACGGGAATGCCTCCCGAGGCAGCAGCGTTTATCGGCGCGCTGGTATCGGGGCTGCTCGCAAGCTTGGCTGAAGTCAAGCTCACCTACCCGCGCATCGCCCTCACGGTGCCTTCGATTGTCATTATGGTGCCGGGCTTGTATCTGTATCGCTCGATGTATTACATGTGCACCTTCGACACGGTCAATATGCTCGGCTGGTTTGTGCGCGCAGTGCTCATCGTAGCGTTTCTGCCCGTTGGACTGGGTGTGGCGCGTACGCTCACCGACCCTCGCTGGCGCCACACCAGCTAATTGGTACAAGGGGGACAGGTTACTTTGCACCAAATGAGTTGCGGTGAAATAGGGACTGAATTGCTGCTTAAAGGGTCAAAACAGTCCGTATTCCACCGCAACTTATGGGGTCGGGGGATTATCGGTGCCCTGCATCTTCATAAACTCAACGCTTACGAAGCGCATGCGTTTCGTGCTAGGCTGGTTCCACCACATAAGTAGTCGCAGACGCGCGTACCACGGGCGGGCGAGATGAAGTTCCAACAGCTCCATCTTGCCCGCCCGTTTTTGTTGCGTGGCGCCGCGGTACAACACAGAGAGGAATCTGCCCTTTATGCCTATCAACAAACGAGAGAGCCTGCTGTTCACCTTTATCATGTGCTTTTGCATGGTGCTCTGGATGAGCATCTACAACGTTGCCCTGCAGCACGGGGCCATCAACGGCGAGGTCGTTGCCACTGCGTGGCTCGGCTTCCCCGTTGCCTACATTTTTGCCATGTGCTGCGACTGGTTCGTCGCCAGCCCGCTCGCCAAGGGTTTCGCCTTTAAGTACTTGGTCACGCCGGGCAAGAGCTCGCCACTTGCCATGACGCTCGCCGTCAGCTCCTGCATGGTCGTTCCCATGGTCATCATCATGTCGCTGTACGGTGCCTGTGAGGGTCTGACGCACATGCCCGGCGGCATCCTTGCGAACCTGTATTCCGTGCCCGCGATCTGGATGATCAACATCCCGCATAATTTTGTGATGGCGCTGCCGTGGAACCTTTTGGTAGCCGGTCCGATTTCCCGCTTCGTCTTCCGTCGCGCCTTCCCTGTGGGGACGGTTTTCGAGGAGGAGCATGCCGAGCTCTTGGAGCAGGCTATGGCTCCTGAGTGCGAGTAGCTCGCTTAGGGATCTGCTGAGCGCGGGCGACTTGCTTGGTTGGAGCCCTAAGCGTGGATAGCTCTCTCGGCGACATCGCGGGCGTGAGCGGTGCGCATGACCGGAGGGCCCGTGCTGCTCCGTTGCCCGACGTGCTAGCGCGCAGAACAATCTGTTGGTGCATTCGGCGGCTGCTGAAGCGTTTCGGCAGCCGCTTTTTATACGGAGTTTAAATACAACAGTCTGTTGTATTACGTAGAGTGGTATATCTCTAGCGGGAAAAATGCGAGAGACGGAGCATTATGGCGTTGCTAGTAGGACTGGACGTAGGGTCGACGACGACCAAAGTTTACGCGATGCACGAGGATATGACCGAGGCGTGGTGGGGATATCGCCGCCACGGGGCGTGTCAGACAGCGAGCGTGCGCGCCATGCTCGGCGAGCTCGCCGAGCGCTTTCCCCATGAGTCACTGCGCGTTGCGGTGACCGGCTCGGGTGCGCGCGATATCGCGACCGCGCTGGGCGCCTTGTACGTTCAGGAGGTGGTCGCCAACGCGCTCGCGATCAGCAGGTTCTATCCGCAGACGCGCTGCGCCATCGAGCTGGGCGGCCAAGACGCCAAGATGATCTTCTTCCGCACCAACGATAAGGGAGACATCGAGGTTGCCGACATGCGCATGAACGGCTCGTGCGCAGGCGGTACCGGTGCATTTATCGACGAGATGGCAAAGCTCATGGGGGTCGGCACCGAATCGGGCGAGTTCGAGCAGCTCGCAAGCCGGGGAACGACCGTCCGCGAGGTCTCGGGCCGCTGCGGCGTGTACGCAAAGACCGATATCCAGCCGCTGCTCAACGAGGGCATTCCTACCACCGACCTGGCGCTTTCGGCGCTTCACGCGGTCGCCCGCCAAACGATCGGCGGTCTGGCCCAGGGTATCGACATCGAGCCGCCGGTAATCTTCGAGGGCGGTACGCTCGCCTACAACCCCACACTGGTCCGCGTGTTCCGGGAGCAACTGAATCTATCGGACGATCAGGTTATCGTCCCGCGCGATCCGCAGATCATGGTCGCGCGCGGTGCCGCCCTGTCGCTGACCGACATGTTCGCATCGTCCCAACCGATCGACCTTCCCGACGCTTTTGTCCGGCTGGATAAGCTCGAGACGGTCGCGCCCGCAAGCGGGGAGGGACGTCTTGCCCAGCCCTTTTTTGCCACACCTGCCGAGCAGGCGGATTTTACGGCACGCCATGGCAAAGAGACGCCGGCAAAGGGTCCGGATGCGTATGCGCCCGGAGAGACGGTGCGTGTGGCGCTCGGTATCGATTCGGGGAGCACGACGACCAAGTTCGCCCTGGTCGATGAGGCGGGTGAGCTTGTCGATTCGTTCTACGCGTCTAATAACGGCAGACCGCTCGACGTCGCCCAACAGGGTCTTGTCAGCTTGAAGAACCGCTGGGAGACAGCGGGAGTCACGCTTGCGATCGATGCCGTGGGCACCACGGGATACGGCGAGGAGCTTTTCGCGCGCGCGTTCCACGCCGACTACCATACGGTCGAGACGGTCGCGCACGCCCGCGCCGCGTGCGCATGCGTTCCCGATGCGACCTTCGTGCTCGACATCGGCGGACAGGATATGAAGGCCATCTGGCTCAACCACGGCGTGCTGACCGATATCGTCGTCAACGAGGCGTGCTCTGCGGGCTGCGGCTCGTTCCTCGAGGGTTTTGCCAAAAACCTCGGAATAGCCGTTGAGGATATCGCGACCGAGGCATTTTCGTCCAAAGCCCCCGCCGTTCTCGGCAGCCGCTGCACGGTGTTCATGAACAGCAGCGTCGTTTCCGAGCAGCGGCGCGGTAAGGGTCCGGGCGACATCATGGCCGGTCTCTGCCGTTCGATTATCGAGAACGTGTTCACCAAGGTCATTCGCGTTTCAAATCTCAACCGTCTGGGCGACAAAGTCGTCGTCCAGGGCGGTACGTTCCGAAACGACGCGGTGCTGCGCGCATTCGAGCAGTATCTGGGCAAACCCGTCACGCGTGCGCCCCACCCGGGGCTGATGGGCGCTATCGGTATCGCCCTGCTCGCGCGCGAGGAATGCCGCAAGGGCGACGCCGGCACGTCGTTTATCGGGCTCGATGCCGTGGAGCGCTTCGAGCATCGCGAGTTCGGCGGCGTTACCTGCCGTCGGTGCAACAACCGCTGCCAGCGCGCGGTCGTGGCATTTGGCGACGGCTCGCTTTACGTCACGGGCAATCGTTGCCCGCGCGGCGGCGCCATCTCATGGGATGAGCTCGTGCGCGAGGTTCCCGCGGCGGAGGAGCTGCGTCCGCAGGGTGCTTGCGAGGCACAGGCACCCGGCACGGGGCGCGACCGGACCGCGGCTGCCCCCAATCTCTTTGTCGACCGCGAGAAGTTGCTGTTCGAGTCGTGCCCCACGGTTCCCGTCTGCGGGGGGCGCGATGTCACGATCGGCATTCCCCGTGTGCTCGAGTTCTGGGACACCATGCCGTTCTGGTCGACGTTCTTCAGCACGCTCGGCTTTAAGGTGCGCGTCTCGGGACGCAGCACCAAGGCGATGTACGAGCGCGGTCTGGCGCACGTCACATCCGACACCGTGTGCTTCCCGGCCAAGCTCGTCCACGGGCACATCCGCAATCTCGTCGACGCCGGCGTCGACCGCATCTTCATGCCCATCATCACGACGGTGCCCACCGAAAACACCGCCTCTACCAGCGAGTGGATGTGCGCCGTCGTAAAGGGATACCCCTACGTGATGCGCAATTCCGATAACCCGGAGGAGCGTTTCGGCGTTCCGTTCGATACGCCGCTGTTCCACTGGTACGACGAGGGCGACCGAAACCGCCAGCTCAAGGCGTGGTGCAAGGAGACCTTCGATATCGATGCCGACCTGGTTGCCAAGGCGACCGAGCAGGCGGACCGCGCGCAGCAGACGTTTGAGAACCAGCTGCAGCTGCGCGGCAGGCAGGTGCTCGAGAACGTGCGCGAGGACGGCGGCTACGCGGTGGTGATCGCTTCGCGCCCGTACCACAACGACCCGCTGGTCAACCACGGGCTGCCCAAGCTCTTCTCTGAGCGCGGCATCCCCGTGCTGACGCCCGATGCGGTGCCGGGGGTCTGCAACGTCGATCTTTCCAACAGCCGCATCGACATCGTGAACAACTACCATGCGCGCATGCTGTCGTGCGCGGTCATCGTCGCATCGACGCCCGAGCTCGAGCTCGTGCAGATGGGCAGCTTCGGCTGCGGCCACGATGCGTATCTCACCGACGAGATCGCGCGCATGATGGGCGAGATGGGCTCCAAGGTTCCGATGATGATCAAGCTCGATGAGAGCGACGTCGCCGGTCCCATGGGCATTCGCGTGCGTTCGTTTATCGAGTCGGTCAACCGTCGTCGCGCGGAGGAGCGTGCCGAGGGCGCCCGGGTGTACGCGGTCCATCCGCTCGACGACCCGTATAAGGTCAAGTACACCAAGCGCGACCGGCACGACAAGATCGCGCTGGTCCCCAACACCTCCCATGCGTTCTGCAGGCTCATGACCGCGGCGATGCGCAATCAAGGCGTGCGCGCCGAGGCCCTTGATATCGGGCGCGAGGATGCCATCCGCCTGGGCAAACGCTATGTGCACAACGACATCTGCTTCCCCGCGCAAATCGTGATCGGCGAGGCGCTCGCGGCACTCGAGAGCGGTAAGTACGACCCGCACGACGTCGCCGTGGTGACTGGCAAGTATATCGGCGACTGCCGCCTGACGCACTACATGCCCCTGCTGCGCCGCGCGCTCGACGACGCGGGATACGACTATGTCCCGGTGCTCACCAACGACGACGTCGATGCCCACAATGCGCATCCGGGCTTCAAGCTCGGCCTTGGCCCGAGCATCCAGATCGCCTACGGTCTTCCCATGATCGATGCCCTCGGGGCCATGCTTAGGCGCATCCGTCCCTACGAGCTCGAGAAGGGCGCGGCGGACGCTGCGTTCGACCGCGCGCTCGATGAGGTTATCGAGGGCATGGAGCGCTCCGGGCTGAGAGGCCAGGCGACGGGCTTCAAACGCGCGCTTGCGATCATGGACGCCGTTCCGTACGACCGCTCGAACCCGCATCCGACCGTTCTCATCGTGGGCGAGTACCTGCTCAATTTCCATCTCGGCGCCAACCACGAGATCGAGCGCTACCTCGAGGACAACGGGCTCGAGGTCATCGAGGCGCGCATGACCGACGTGATCCGCAAGACCTATTTCTACAAGCATGCGCAGTCGCGCGAGTTCCACGTCGACCTGTCGCTGCCCGAAAAGGCCTGGTACGCCACGGCGGACAACCTGTTCGAGCTCGCGCACGACCGTTGCGACCGCCTGGGCGCGGCGAGCCCGCTCTACGAGCCGCCGACGCGCATGCCCGAGCTCGTGCGCGCGAGCGATAAGATCCTGCACCATACGTTCGATGCGGGCGAGGGCGTGCTGATTCCGGCGGAGATCCTCGAGCACGCCAAGCGCGGCTGCCGCAACTTCGTGATCCTGCAGCCGTTCGGGTGTCTGCCCAACCATGTCGTGGGGCGCGGGCTCATCCATGCGCTCAAGGAGCAGTATCCCACGGCGCAGTTCCTGCCGCTCGACTACGATCCCGACGTGAGCTTCGCCAACGTGGAGAACCGTCTTCAGATGCTCATCATGAACGCCAAGGCGCAGGGGTGCGGTGAGGCGCATGGCGAGACCGCGTAAGGACGCCGATGCGCCCGATGCACGCACCCGTATCATCGAGGCGTTTTGGGAGCTCATCGAGAACAACAGCATCTTCGAGCTGTCGGTTGGCGAGGTGACCCGCGCCGCCCAGTGCAATCGCGGAACGTTTTACTACTATTTTCACGATTTCGATGAACTCGTCGCCATCGCCATAGCCCAGCTGCTGCAGGATAACGAGCTCATCACCGATGCCCTCTGGCATTTTTCGAGCGAGGGCGACCTTTCGGCGTTCGACCGGCGCGACGTCCGCTGCCTGCTGCGGCGCATCGTCATCACCATGAGGGCGGGTGCCGCCGAGCAGGTCGTGCATGGCATCCATACGATCATCATCGATCGCGTGAGAGAGATCGTCCACCCCGACGGAGAAGAGCTCAAGGCAGATTCGAGCTTTGCGGTGGGCTTTCTGGTCTCGGGCATCATGGGCTTTGTGATGGCGGTCGGCTTTGCCCGGGAGGGCGGCGAGGAGATAGACCTCGAGCAGCTGGGGGACAGCGCGTGCGCGTACCTGAGGGCGGTCGCCATGCAGACGGTGGAAACGGTCGCGCAAGTCGAGGGCGTCGATACATCCGAGCTGCTCGAACGCGTCTCCAAGGAGGCCGATGCCTATCGCGCATCGCGTGCGACGAGTCCCGACGTGGTGAAAGACGCCTAGGGTTTCTCTTGCGGGGCGCCTGTCGCGCATCGCGCGGTGAGTCCCGCGATGCGGTCATAACCTGCATTCATGTGAGCCGGGTTTATAGATATTCCTCCAGCTGTTAACATAGACAACCTGTGGGTAAAGAGACAAAAGCGCCGCCGACGGGCGGGCGTTTTGATTTCGATGAACTCATGTAAGGAAACGAGCATGTTAGATAGATTTACCGATCGCGCGCGTAAGGTCATGTCGATGGCCAAGCAAGAGGCGCTCGATCTTCATTCAAATAAGGTGGGCACCGAGCACCTGCTGCTCGCGCTTGCCAAGGAGGACGAGGGCATTGCCGCCGAGGCGCTGCGCTCGCTCGACATCTCCTACGATGACATCATGGATACTCTCAAAGAGGTCCAGACCACGGTCCCCGAGCCCAGTGAGGAGACCGAGGCGGCCAAGCTCGCCTTTACGCCGCTCGTCATTAGCGTGATGGAGCGTTCGTTCCGCGTGGCGCGTGAGAACAACCAGACCTACGTGTCGACCGAGCACCTGCTCATCGGTATCGTCGAAGAGGGCAACGGCATGGCCATGGACATCCTCATGCGCCTGGGTGTGTCGTCCGCCTCCATCAAAAAGGCTATCGAGAAACTCACTGCCAAGGACCAGGACAAGAAGCGTCCGCTCGCCGGCGCCGGTGCTGGTCGTCCCGGTGCGGGCCTGCCGTTCTTTAGCGGCTCGGATGCCTCTCAGCAAAAGGGGAGCGGCACCGACACGCTCAAGCAGTTCGCCACCAACCTCACTCAAAAGGCGCGCGACGGCGAGCTCGATCCCGTGATTGGCCGCGAAAAGGAAGTCCAGCGCATGATGGAGATCCTTTCGCGCCGCACCAAGAACAACCCGCTTATCCTGGGCGACCCCGGCGTGGGCAAGACGGCCATCGTCGAGGGCCTGGCGCAGCAGATCGCTGCCGGCAACGTGCCCGAGAATCTCATGAACCAGAACATCTGGACGCTCGACCTGCCGGGCCTCGTTGCGGGCGCCAAGTATCGCGGTGAGTTTGAGGAGCGCCTCAAGAACGTGATCCAGGAGGCCACCGAGGCTGACGACGTCATCCTGTTTATTGACGAGATGCACACCATCATCGGTGCCGGTTCTGCCGAGGGCTCCATCGACGCGAGCTCCATGCTCAAGCCCGTGCTTGCACGCGGTGCCTTCCAGATTATTGGCGCCACTACGGCCGAGGAATTCCGCAAGTACCTCACCAAAGACCCAGCCTTCGAGCGTCGCTTCCAGACTATCGATGTCGAGGAGCCGAGCGTCGAGGACACCGTCAAGATCCTGACCGCGCTTAAGCCGCGCTACGAGGAGCACCACCATGTGCGCTACACGCAGGGCGCTATCGAGGCTGCCGCGAACCTTTCCAACCGCTACATCCAGGATCGCTTCCTGCCCGATAAGGCCATCGACCTCATCGACGAGGCCGGTGCCCGCGCTCGCATCGCCGCGAATCGTGCGCCCGAGCCGGTGCGCGAGGCCGAGCATCGCATAGAGGAGCTCAAGGCCGCCGCGCAGGAGGCCACCGAGAGCGACGACATGAACAAGGCCGCCGAGATCACCGAGCAGCAGAAGGCCGCCGAGATTGAGCTCGCCGAGGCCAAGGCCGCCTGGACCGCCGAGCTCGACGCCAGCCCGCTCACCATCGACGTGAGTCAGATTGCCGACATCGTGTCCGTGACCTCTGGCGTGCCGGTTTCCTCGCTCACCGAGAGCGAGAGCCGTCGCCTGCTGCAGACCGAAAGCGTGCTCAAGACCCGCATTATCGGCCAGGACGAGGCCGTCGAGGCCGTCGCCAAGGCCGTGCGCCGCAGCCGCTCGCCGCTCAAGGACCCGCGTCGTCCCGGTGGTAGCTTTATCTTCCTTGGTCCCACCGGCACAGGCAAGACCGAGCTCGCCAAGACGCTCGCCGAGTATCTCTTTGGCAGCAAGGACGCGCTCATCAGCTTCGATATGTCGGAGTTTGGCAGTGAGTTCGAGGTCTCCAAGCTCATCGGTAGCCCCCCGGGCTATGTGGGCCACGACGAGGGCGGCCAGCTCACCAAGGCTGTTCGCCGTCACCCGTACTCGGTCGTGCTGTTCGACGAGATTGAGAAGGCGCACCCCGACATCTTCAATATCCTGCTGCAGGTGTTGGAGGAGGGCCGTCTGACCGATAGCCAGGGCAAGACGGTCGACTTCCGCAATACGGTGATCATCATGACGTCAAACGTGGGCGCCCGCGAGATCGCGCAGGATGCGAGCGTTGGCTTTGGCACCACCGGCGAGCAGGGCCTCACCTCGAGTGAGATCCGCGGCCGCGCGATGGGCGAGCTCAAGCGCCTGTTCCGCCCCGAGCTGCTCAACCGTATCGACGACATCGTGGTGTTCCAGAAGCTCTCGGGCGAGAACCTGACCAAGATTGCGCACCTGCTGGTGGACGATCTGCGCCAGCGCCTGATCGCAAACGGCATGAACATCAAGCTTACCGATGCGGCCTACGACAAGATTGTGGCGGAGGGTACCGACCTCACCAACGGCGCGCGTCCGCTGCGTCGTGCCATCCAAAAGCTCATCGAGGATCCGCTGTCCGAGGAACTGCTGGCTGGCGAGTGGGGCGAGGGCGATACCGTCCTGTGCGACGTGGCCGATGGCAAGTTTGTCTTTAGCCGCGGCACGGGCGAGATCCCGGCACCGCGTCCGGCGGGCACGCTTGGTGGCGATACCGCCCCGGCGGTACCGCACACCGGCAACGCCGCGCCCGTGAGCGGCGGCGTGACCTCGGGCCCCGGCGGCATGATGCAATCCGGTTCCGGCGCGCTGTAGGGCGTGGCGACAATTTGATACGCGCAATCGAGGCGCTCCGGAAAGGGCGCCTCGATTTGTAGAGCTGCGGAAGTTGTGACCGTTACGCTATACGGTCCACCGTTAGCCGATGATGCGAGGGCGCTCGGCGTTTTCGACTGGTTTATGCACGCAAAGTCTGGGAATATACAAGTCGCATGTCTTACTGTCTAACCAGTTGCGCCAAGGAGGCACCATGGACTACAAGATTACCGGCTACGAGCCCGCCCAGCTGTTCCATTTCTTTGAGGAGGTCAGCGCGATCCCCCGTGGGTCTGGCAACGAGAAGGGCATCAGCGATTTCCTGGTTGCGTTTGCCAAGGAGCGCGGTCTCGATGTGTACCAGGACGAGGTCTACAACGTCATCATTCGCAAGCCCGCATCTGCCGGTGCCGAGAATGCCCCGACCGTGATGCTGCAGGGCCACATCGATATGGTGTGCGACAAGTTGGGCTCCGTTGAGCACGACTTTACGACCGATGGTATCGACCTGGTCGTCAAGGACGGCGTCCTCACCGCTAACGGCACCACTCTGGGCGCCGACAACGGTATTGCCGTCGCGCTTATGCTTACCGTGCTCAACGACGATTCGATTACCCATCCGGCCCTCGAGTGCGTGTTCACCACCGACGAGGAGACTGGCCTGGTCGGCGCCGAGACGCTCGACAAGTCCCAGATTAGCGCCCGCACCATGATCAACCTTGACTCCGAGGAAGAGGGCGTTGCCACCGTCAGCTGTGCCGGCGGCGTCGTCGTTACCTACACCTGCCCGATCGCGCGCGAGCACAAGACCGGTAGCACCCTCACGCTCGACATCTCCGGCCTGCTGGGCGGCCACTCCGGCAGCGATATCAACCTGGAGCGCGGCAACGGCAACCTCATCATGGCCCGCATCATCGACCGCCTGATGGTTGCCGGCGAGCCCGCCATCGTTAGCTTTAACGGCGGCACCAAGGACAACGCCATCAACCGTGAGTGCAAGGCTGTTCTGGTCTACGCCGACCACGCTGCCGCCGAGGCCGCGGCCCAGATCGCAAAGGGCATCATCGCCGACGTCACTGCCGAGCTCGAGGTCTTCGACCCCGGCTTTACTTGCACCGTCGAGATTGCCGACGACGCCGAGGTTGAGGCCATGGACCAGAAGTCCGCGCTTGCCCTCATCCGCGCCCTGCGCCTTGCCCCTAACGGCGTGATTCGCCGCAACGTCGCCACCGACGGCTCCGTCGAGGTTTCCTCCAACATCGGCGTGGTCGCCACCTCCGATGACGAGGTCAAGATTATGCTGTCCCCGCGCTCTTCGATCACCTCGCTGCAGAACGAGTTCAAGGACCGTCTGCAGACGCTGGCCGATGTCCTGGGCTTCGACGCCAAGTTTGAGTTTGAGTATCCCGGCTGGAGCTATGCCGAGCATTCGCCGGTCCGCGAAGTCTTTGTCGAGAGCTATCGAGAGCTCTTTGGCTCCGAGCTGCGCATCGAGTCCATTCACGCCGGCCTTGAGTGCGGCCTGTTTGCCGAGGCTCTGCACGGCCTGGACGCCATCGCCGTGGGCCCGACGCTCTCCGATGTCCATACCCCGGACGAGAGCATGGAGCTCGCTTCTGCCGAGCGCTTCTACGAGCTGCTCGTCGACGTCCTCAAGCGCCTCGCTGCGTAAAGGTTGCGCTAGCAGCAGTCCGAGTCACGTGCTAGCGGATTGCAAATGACATTATGAGAGGGGGCACCCGGTCTTTTGCGACGGGTGCCCCCTCTCTTTTGTTTGATAATTGCGAAATTACGGCCACCTAGTCCATTTCTGCCCTGATGAGGTCGAGGGCGCGCTGGCAGTTTTCGCGGACGGGGCCGAGCATATGCTCGCGCAGGTCCGCCATGCCGGGCAGGTCGGCGTATTCGTCCATGACCTCTTCCATGCAAATGGGTACCTCGTAGGCGAGGTCCATCATGGTCGCAAAGCAAAACTTCTCGGATAGCCCGGCATCGGTGAGCGTCGCCTCCAGCGTGGGGTCGCCCATACCGTGGTATCGGCGGATAGCGCCTGGACCGATGCACCCCACACGATTTTCGCCGCCAACGCTCATGGCAAGGCGCGCCCGGCGGCGCATGCGCTCATACGCCAAACCCGACGCGACATCGTACATTCGAGCCATCATGGCTGCGCCGTCGTTTCCAAGGAGCAGGGAATAGTTTTTCGCGTGCGCATCCGGTGCGCCGATGATGGCGTTAAAGAAAAGTATCTGCGTAAACAGATACAGGTTAAGTTGATGGTGGCTCGTATTTACGAGGAGCTCTTGAATGTCGCGTGTGGTCGGGCCGCCGTCTGCCGTGTACTTTTGGGCGGGCATCACCCCAAGTGCCTGACAGAGGTCTTCTTGATGTAGGCGCCTGATCGTTCCGTCTTTGACTTTCACGCGGTCATAGCGCTCAACAATGAGGGCAGGTTCGTCCTCAAACATACGATATTCGACGTTTGCCGTTGCGATGCCGGCGCGCTGGGCGCTTTTCATGCAGACAAACTCATTGAGAGCCTCGAGTTTAAATCCGATAACGCCATTTTTGAAAATATGCGTCGTGGGCGAGGAGCCCATGCATTCGCACCAGCGGTCGTTTATGAACGCGAGCGCGAACTTGCCCTGGTTGCCTCCAAGTGACCAACTTTCATCTAGACCCATCCACGATGCATCGCGGTCATCTCTGATCGACTTGAGACGAAGAGCAATTTCGTGGTCGTCTATAGGGCGGTATTCGCCAGCGCGATGCAGGACGGCGTCGGCATCTTCTTCGGCACAAAACTGCACTCCGCCCGGACAGTCGAGTCCGATATGGCTGAGCAACGCAACGGGATTGTTGGGCCTAACGTCGAATTCGGCGGCAATCGCTTTTCGTTGGTCCTCGCTGTCGGGTAGAAGGCCAAACAGGTACGGATTCATGACCTGTTGTCCGTATGCGCGATTCGATACGGGTATGTTGGTCGATAGGGCTGGCCCGTCATAGTCATGATCGTAGGTAAAGCTGATAAGACCGTTCTCATCTTGCGTGAGCGTTCCAGCAGGCACGCCGCAAATAATGGTCCGAAGTGATGTTCTGGCCATTGGCTATTTCCCTTCGGGCTTGGTTTTGCTAGATGCGTTTGCGGCAATCGAGACTCCGAGATTGGACATGGCGAAATCGGCGAAGACCTCGTCGTAGAGTGCGGATGTAAAGGGGACATCTGGAAGAGCCGGAATGGCGGTACTACGACGGTTGCGATGATGAGGACGTTGAGTGTGATGGCGCCTGGGGATGCTGCGAGGCAGCGGATTGGCATGCGGGGCGTCGACTGGTCGCTCGTTTTTCGCTTCGCCGATATCCCCTTGTGCTGCGAGTGCCAGTCCAAGAGCGTCGAAAATCGCCAGCAACTTGTCGAGTCGAATGCCGGTGGCGTCTCCTAGCTCGAGCGATGCGAGCAGGCGCTCCGAAACACCGGCCTTTTTGGCGAGGGCGGCACGGGTGAGACCCTGAGTCTCGCGTGCCTGGCGCACGTAGATGCCAGCTTGGCGCGGTGTGGTGATGGGAAGGGTATCCACGGCGATCTCCTAACGTGCAGACTTTTGCATCATAGTATGACATGCAAAAGTCTGCATGAAAAGGCCTCATGCAAAACTCTGCATGAGGCCTCATCCGGACGTTTAGTTTTGAAGGGTGTTTTACAGCGCCAAAATCCCCAGATGCTCCAGCAAAATCTTGAGGCCGATGAGGACGAGCACGACGCCACCCACGATGGTGGCGGGCTTTTCGTAGCGCGCGCCAAAGGTGTGGCCGATCGCTACGCCGGCAACGGAGAAGACAAAGGTCGTGATGCCAATGAGCGACACGGCGGGAACGATATCGACCGAGAGCGCGGCAAACGAGATGCCCACGGCAAGCGCGTCAATCGAGGTGGCGATGGCAAGGATTAGATATTCGCCCAGGTCGATCTTTTCGGCATCCTTGCCGTCGCCTTCGTTCTCGTCCTCAGTAAAGGCTTCCCACAGCATCTTGCCGCCGATAAAGGCGAGCAGGATAAAGGCGATCCAGTGGTCGATGGGGCTGATGATGCCCATGAACTGGCTACCAAGGGCCCACCCAATTACGGGCATGCCGGCCTGAAAACCGCCAAAGAACAGGCCGAGCACCACGGCGACTTTAAGGTTGATTTTCTTCATGCCAAGGCCTTTGCAGATGGAAACGGCAAAGGCGTCCATCGAAAGGCCAACGGCGAGCAACACGAGCTCTGCGAGTCCCATAGTCTGGCTCCCTCTCTGCGGGCGGGCCCGCGTGTACCTCTTGGGAGAGTAACAAAAAAGACCCGTGGCGTACGCGTTGTGCGCACAGCCACGAGTCTCGTTCATTAAGGCAAGCCAGACCGCATCGGCCAGTATGTTGACTTGCCGCGCCACCGGAGGCGAACCCGGTCACGCGACTACTCCCTCATTTATGCGAACCCCGATGCTACCACATGAACAGCTCATTTGGATTGGGGCTCTCGGCTGTGTTCGCTCATTCTGTAAGCATCGGATTTCGCAAGCGTTGCGGGGACAAACCGTGAGAAACTATTTAGCGTTTATGGAGCGTATACGATGGGAGCGATGCCTTGGATAAGAACGAGCTGCAAAAGCGTATGGAACAGGCCATCCGCCTGACGGCACCTGGTCAGCCGATCCGCACCGCCCTCGACATGATCATCGCCGGTCACCTGGGCGCCCTTATCTGCGTCGGCGACACCGAAAACGTGCTCGCTGCCGGTAATGACGGCTTCCCGCTCAACATTTCGTTTACCTCGAACCGCCTGTTCGAGCTCTCCAAGATGGACGGCGCCATCGTCATCGATGGCGACCTCACCCAGATCCTGCGCGCCAACTTCCACCTCAATCCCGATCCCTCGCTCGCCACGAGTGAGACGGGCATGCGTCACCGTACTGCCGCTCGCATGTCGGTGCTCACCGATGCCATCGTGATCTCGGTTTCGGCCCGTCGTGCCGTCGTCAACGTGTACGTCCACGGCAAGAGCTACGAGATCCAGCCCGTCACCACCATCATGAGCTCGGTCAACCAGCTCGTCGCCACGCTCCAGACCACCCGTCAGTCGCTCGATCGCTCCCTGCTGCGCCTGACGGCCCTCGAGCTCGACGACTACGTTACGCTTGCCGACATTACCGGTATTTTCTCGAGCTTCGAGATCATGCAGCAGGCAAAGACCGAGCTTAAGGATTGCATCGTCAAGCTGGGTAACCAGGGTAAGCTCGTGCAGATGCAGCTCGAGCAGCTCGCGGGCTCCAGCATGGATACCGAATACGACTTGATGATCCGCGACTACGCAAGCGATTCCTCTGAGGCCAACGCCGAGAAGATTCGCGCCGAGCTGAGCCGCATGACGCCTAAGGACCTGTCCGACCCGCAACACGTGGCGGCGGTTCTGGGCTACGACGACCTGGACGAGGACTCCGTCATGACACCGCTGGGCCTGCGCACGCTTTCGCGCGTGTCCGTCGTGCGCGACGGCGTGGCCGAGAAGATCGTCGACGAATACGGCTCGTTGCAGGAGCTCATGGACGACATCAGCGAGGATCCGGAGCGTCTGGGCGACTTTGGCGTCAACAACCCTGCCATTCTTGCGGACTCGCTGTACCGCATGAAGGGCACCAAACAGGGGAACGCATAATGGCGCCCGTATGCGCCGTGGTCGTTGCCGGTGGCAGCGGCCAGCGCTTTGGAAATCCCGGCGGCAAGCAGCTCGTTAACGTGGCGGGCCGTCCGCTCATGAGCTGGTCCATCCGCGCGTTCGATCGTAGCGATAAGGTCGGCCATATCGTCGTGGTTTGCCCTGCCGAGCGCCGTGCCGAGATGCGCCGCCTGGCCATCGACCCGTTTGACTATGACACGCCCATCAGCTTTGCCGATGCCGGCGATACCCGTCAGGATTCCACCCGTGCCGGCGTGCATGCGGTTCCGGCGGGTTTCGAATATGTCGCCATCCACGACGGCGCTCGTCCGCTCATTACGACCGAGGCCATCGACCACGCTATCGACGTGCTCGTGAGCGACCGTGCCCTCGACGGTGTCGTGTGCGGTCAGCCCGCGATCGACACGCTCAAGATCGTTGACGGCGATAATATCGTCGAGACGCCGCCGCGTGAGCTCTACTGGGCAGCGCAGACGCCGCAGATCTTTAGCGTCGATGCTATGAAGCGCGCCCACGCTGCAGCCATTGCCGAGGGCTTTATCGGTACCGATGATTCGTCGCTGGTCGAGCGCATGGGTGGGCGCGTCCGCTGCGTCCAGAGCCCACGCGATAACCTTAAGGTGACGGTGCCCGAGGACCTGCGTCCCGTAACCGCGATTCTGCTTGGCCGCATGGCCGAGGGAGAGGATCTTCCCCATGTTCAGTAACCTGCGCATTGGCCATGGCTACGACGTTCACCGTCTGGTGGAGGGGCGTCGATGTATTATCGGCGGTGTCGACATTCCCTACGAGCGCGGCCTGCTGGGCCACTCGGATGCCGATGTGCTCGCGCACGCCTTGGCCGACGCTATTCTGGGCGCCTGCCGCGGGGGAGACATCGGCAAGCTATTCCCCGATACCGACCCCGCCTATGAGGGTGCCGATTCGATGGTGCTGCTCGCTCGCGTGATGGACTATGCGCGCGAGCTGGGCTTTGAGTTTGTCGATGCCGATTGCACCATTGCCTGTCAGCAACCCAAGATCACCCCGCACCGCGATGCCATGCGCGCCAACCTTGCCCATGCCTTGGGCGTTGACGTCGAAAACGTGGGCGTCGCCGCCACTACGACCGAAAAGCTCGGTTGGGAAGGCCAGGGCGAGGGAATCGGCGCCTGGGCCGTCTGCCTGCTACAGAAAACCGTTAAGGAGTAACGAATGCGTATCTACAACAGCGCTACCCATAAAAAGGAAGAGTTCCAACCCATCGAGTCCGGCAAGGTCCGCATGTACGTGTGCGGCCCCACGGTCTACGACAACATCCACATCGGCAACGCCCGTACGTTCATCAGCTTTGACGTGATTCGCCGCTGGCTCATCGCGAGCGGTTACGAGGTCACGTTCGCCCAGAACCTCACCGATGTCGATGACAAGATCATCAAGCGCGCCAACGAGCAGGGCCGCACTGCCGCCGAGGTCGCGACGGAGTTCTCCGACAAGTTCATCGGCGTCATGCGCGCCGCCAACGTGCTCGATCCGGATGTGCGTCCTCGTGCCACCAAAGAGATCGGCCCCATGATCGCCATGATCAAGACGCTTATCGAGCAGGGCCATGCCTATGCCGCCGATAACGGCGACGTGTACTTTGCCGTGCGCAGCGATCCCAACTATGGTCAGGTCTCGGGCCGCAACATCGACGACCTTATGGTTGGCGCGCGCATCGAGGAGAACGAGGACAAGAACGACCCGCTCGACTTTGCCCTGTGGAAGGCCGCCAAGCCCGGCGAGCCCAGCTGGCCGAGCCCCTGGGGCGAGGGCCGTCCCGGTTGGCACACCGAGTGCGCCGCCATGGTGCATCGCTACCTGGGCACTCCGATCGACATCCACGGCGGCGGCTCCGACCTTGCCTTCCCGCATCACGAGAACGAGTGCGCTCAGGCCACCTGCGCCTGGCACCAGGGCTTCTCCAACACCTGGATGCACACGGGCATGCTGCTGGTAGACGGCGAGAAGATGTCCAAGTCGCTCGGCAACTTCTTTACGCTGGCCGAGGTCCTCGAGCAGCACTCCGCTGCCGCCCTGCGCCTGCTGATGCTGCAGACGAGCTATCGCTCGCCGCTCGACTTTTCTTGGGAGCGCCTGGAGGGTGCCGAGAACTCGCTCACGCGTATCGCCGGTACGGTCGAGAACCTGCGCTGGGCCGCGAACCACGCGACGGCCGATGCCGATGCGGCTGCCGTCGAGGCGTTTACCGCCAAGGCCGCTGAGACTCGTGCTGCCTTTAAGGAGTGCATGGACGACGACTTTAACACCGCTGGTGCCATGGGTGCCGTCTTTGGCTTTGTGACCGAGTGCAACCAGTACCTGGAGCAGGCCGGTGACGCTGCCGACAAGGCCGCAGTCCTGGCTGCCGCCGATACGCTGGCCGAGCTGCTCGATACGTTTGGCGTCGAGCTTCCCGAGCCCAAGGTGGAGCTGCCGCTGGGTCTGCTGGGTGTTGCCGCCGGTTTGGTTGCCTATACGGGCGACGACGTGGACGAGGCTGCTGCCAAGATTCTCGAGGCCCGCGCCGAGGCCCGTGCCGCCAAGAACTGGGATCTGGCCGACGCCATCCGCGACCAGCTCAAGGACCTGGGCCTCACCATTGAGGATACCGCCGCCGGCACCCGTATCAAATCTCTCTAATCCCCGCGGGTTTCCCAAGCACCCGACCTTGCCGTTCAAACCGTCGCTCGCGTACTCAAGTACGCGTCGCTCCTCTTTCACGGCAATCTCGGGCACTTGGAAAACCCGTACCGACCGCTTGAGCTATTCGTCTTAAGCGGTCGCTTCTTTTGTCCTGTTTGAAAAGTATTTAAAGGAGGCCGTTTTATGGCCGACAATCGCAAGCGTGCATCGCGTGGAGGCAAGCAGGCTGCTTCTGGCTCGCGTCCGATTCGCCGCAACGACCGCGCTGCCGCTCCCAAGGGCCAGCGCGAGCGCTCACAGGCTGCTCGCCCGCAGCGCGAGCGTAGCCGCGATAACGTCCAGGTTCCCAAGGGCGAGTTTATCGAAGGTCGCCGTGCTGCCGCCGAGGCGCTGCGTACCGGCTTTCCCGTCAAGTGCGCGCTCATCGCTGAGGGCGGGGAGCGCGATGCCGCCTTGTCGCGCCTGGTCGACGACCTCAACGCTGCAGGCGTCCGCATTAAGTATGTGCCGCGCGCGCAGCTCGATGCGCTGTCGAGCCATGGCGCTCACCAGGGCATTGCGCTCGAGGTGGGCAATTTCCCCTATGCCGATGTTGCCGATATCCTCGACCGTGCGGGCGACGGTCCGGCGCTCGTCGTCGTGCTCGACCATGTGACCGACGACGGCAACTTTGGCGCCATCGTGCGCTCCGCCGAGGTCGTGGGCGCGGCGGGCGTCATCATTGCCAACAAGCGCGCCGCCGGTGTGACCGTCGGCAGCTACAAGACTTCTGCCGGCGCCGTCATGCACCTGCCCATCGCGCAGGTTCCCAATATCGCCCGTGCGCTCGATGACCTCAAGGCCGCCGGCTTTTGGGTGGGCGGCGCCTCCGAGCACGCCGAAGGCAGTTGCTGGGACGCCCCCTTCGAGGGCCGCGTTGCGCTCGTCATGGGTTCCGAGGGCGACGGCATCTCGCGTCTTGTGCTCGAGAAATGCGACTTTTTGACCAAGCTTCCCCAGCGCGGCATGACCGAGAGTCTCAACGTGGCCCAGGCGACCACCGCTCTGTGCTTTGAGTGGCTGCGCCGCAATGCCGGCGAGCTCATGGGGGAGGAGTAGCGCATGTCCAAGAAGAACCGCGCTAAGTCCAAGGCCAAGCGCTTTGGCGAGGGCTCGGCCAAGCCGATTGTTTCGGCCGCGACCTATGGCGTGGGCGGCAATGCGTTTGCGCAGGCCATCGCCGATCCGGTCTCGACGGTGCACTCCAATAAGCCCGAGCTGCTGGTGGTCGACGGTTACAACGTGATCCACTGCACGCCGCGCTACGAAAAGCTCGTGTACGACCATTCCGACGATCCGTATTCCAGCGACGTTCACGATATGGCGCGCACTGCCCTCATCAACGACGTTGCCGCGTTTGCCCAAGGCCGCTACGAGGCCGTAATCGTGTTTGACGGCGCGGGCAATATCTCCAGCGAGCGCCCCAATCTGCCGGCCCGTGGCGTGCGCA
This sequence comes from uncultured Collinsella sp., assembly GCA_905199225.1. Taxonomy (GTDB): domain Bacteria; phylum Actinomycetota; class Coriobacteriia; order Coriobacteriales; family Coriobacteriaceae; genus Collinsella. Next base: position 20,782 of record CAJKFS010000012.1, read on the forward strand.
TCGAGTTTTCGCCGACGGGCGTCTCTGCCGATACCGTGGTGCAGAAGCTCTGTATCGAGGCACGCGAGGAAGGCCGCGCGTGCTCCGTGGTATCGAGTGACGGCACGATCCAGGCCGTCGTCATGGGCAAGGGCGTTACGCGCATCTCGAGCCGTATGCTGGTGGACGAGATCAAACAGATCGATAACGACGTTCACGAGGCAGAGGAAGCTCCGCAGATCAAGATGACCCTGGGCAGCCGCCTGAGCCCCGATGCCCTGGCCAAGCTCAAGGCCCTGCGCGGACGGTAGGGGAGCTGACGGCGCGACGCTGTCTCGCTAACTCCATTCAGCGATGTCGATCATTCTACGGAGGCGCCATGTAAGCGCCTCTTTTAGATATGGCAGCCTTGCCGTGAGCGCGTCGTTTCTGGACAGAATCTCGATTGCCTCGTCAACGAAGCCTTCGAGTTTGTCGCCGTCAAACCAGCCCATGTCCTCGACGAGCAACATTTGTTTGGCGGGGCTTGAATGAAATTGTGCGCTGGTAAAACTGTGCTCTCCCGCCCTAAGCTCTTCTAGTGATATGTTGCACCAGAGTGATGAGCCCGAATCGAAGATGGGGGCTGGTCTGCAGGCTAGCGTGTTTACGTTTCGCACAAGGCCAAAGTTACGCCAATGGCGGTCATAGTTGGCGATGATGTCGTCGCACACGATCATGCGGTCAAGGGCGTCTTTTATATCTGTCGCTCCAAGCTCTTCGCAGTTTGCTACATACCGTTCGTAATCGGTTAGTCGCTCGTCTGCATTTGCATGCTGGTTTACATAGAACGCAGGGACATATTCTTCTTCGTCAGTTAAGAAGACATTGCATGTGCTCAAGGCGGAAGTACCCGCGCCTTCGAGCGAGTAAGGCACATAATCGCAGGCGTTTAGGATGCGACGGTGGAGTGCGGTCGCCACCATCTCGTTATAGGGTTCCTGGTTTAGATGCGCACCTGCCTTGTGGAGGATTCGACGGTCACCCTCGCATGTCCAGTACTTTTGAAGATTGCCGTCCGAGGTGTTGTCGGGCTTGGCAGCAGCTGCCTTGCCCTCTGGGGCGAAGGGTGCAATGGTTAGCGAGACGTCATCAAAAGCATTATTGAAGAAATTGATATCTTTCCACGCGAGACCGGAGTCTTGGGGCCTAATCCAATACTGGTCGGATAAGGAGAGGCCAAGATTTCGCTGTACGAGTTCATCGGGAACATCAACTGCGGCTTCTGCAAGCAGGGAGGCTAGCCCAATGCGTGCGAGCGGGATACCGCGGCCACGCCACCAAGTGCGGAAAGAGTCGAGCGATATGGGGCTATTAGGGCCAAATACTCCAATAGGGGCGTGGGCGTAATCGATGTCGGCGCCGATATGGGTAAAGTCTTTTCGCGATGTGCTGTAGACCAGCTGAGCGACTTCGTGCGTGCGATTCATGAGGGTGAACGCGATCTCGCTCTTACCGTGGCCGCGGCGGGGACGTCCCCCCGTTTTGGTCACGGAACGGAGTCGCGTGTCGACGCTGTCTTTGTCGATGAGCCATACACCAGAAGCCTTGCGGGCATCAAGTGCTCCGTTTTTTATGAGCTCCTGCACCCTGCGCGGAGTGATGCCGAGCAGCTCGGCGGCTTCCTTGGTAGTAAGCATCACGAAACCCTTCGTCAAAACGAATAGTTTTATATATAGCAATTGTAATTAAAACTATTCGTTCTGACGAATGGTTTTGAGATTGAGGGCGAACCGACAGAAATGAACGGGCCTGGTACCTGTTGTTGCTGGATTTTGCATATTTGTATAACGCCGTGTGGCCTGTTGCGCCCCGTCCGTAATTCCTTTATTCTTAACAGGCTTCGCGCGAAAGCGCCAAGTGTGCCAGTGTGGCGCAACGGTAGCGCAACTGATTTGTAATCAGTGGGTTGCAGGTTCGATTCCTGTCACTGGCTCCATGAGAGTTTCGGGCTCTGTCTCTATATGGGACAGAGCCCGTTTCTATTTAGGTGGTGCGCCATCGGGTTAGCGCCCATCCCGTTTTTGGTTTGTCTCGTCCTCCAGTTTGTCTAAATCTGTAACACCAAGACCGATATTTGGCATCTAACTGTTACAGATTGAGATGAAACTTAGGGTGTTTTAGGAATATCTTGATCTGTAACATGTAGAAGCGGAATAGGCCTCTTGCTGTTACAGATCGAGACAAGGGCGGGTGCGGACCTGGATGTTCTGCTCGAGCGTGGATTTCTGGACACGCGAGAGAAGAAAATCTTCCGACCGGAGAACGAGCGTGGATAATTAACTTGGATAGGGAGCTAAGGTAAACACCGATTGTCTATCGAAGGCTTTAGAAACAACGACCCCGATTTCATTGTGGAATCGGGGTCGTTTGTGCCTGAGGAATCCGAATGGATTAATCGAGCTCCTAAGGGACTTCTTGGGTTCTTGCTAATGGTCTGCCGAGGATGTCCCCAATGCAAGCAGCGGGCATCTACTCAATATAGTTGGGATTCTTCTTGATGATCACGCGTGCAGCGATGAACGAGACAACGATGGCGATGACGGCGACAACGCACGCCAGTACGAAGTTGCCCATGGATCCATCGGGAGCGATAAAGATCAGCGCAGAAAGAAGACCGGGGCATGCTCCCGCAACATACTCCTTCAGGACTGTTAGCGTCGGATTATTTTAGCCAAATATAGTCGGCCGAGATTGACCAATCCCGGCCGACCCATTTTAGCCAACACGCCCGCATCTATGACTTTCCTATCGCATTCCTACATCCCCTCGGGCTGGATCCCCCTCACCTTCACCGCCTGGGGGACGGCCTCCACCGAGTAGGTGTCAAGCTCCCTGCCGCGGTAGCTCGGGCCCCGCATCACGAACACCGACGCCTTGTCGAACAGCCTGTCGAGGGCGCAGAGGAGCGTGTCGTCGCCCGTGAAGAACTCATCCCACCCGCTCGGGGCGATGTTGCTCGTGAGGACCATCGCGTTCGGCCCCTCCTTCTCGTAGCGCCTGTCGACGACATCGAAGAACAGGTCGGTGCACGGCCTGTCGTAGACGCATCTCCCCACCTCGTCCACGATGAGGCACGACGGCTTGACGAGCGAGGAGACGACCCGCGAGGTGTTTCCCCGCTGGACGGCCTTCTGGAACCTGTCCCTGAGCTCGGTCGCCTTGATGTAGTAGGTCTTGAGCCCCCGCATGCAGCACTCGCGCCCGTAGGCCTGCGCGAGGTGCGTCTTCCCTATGCCGCCGGGCCCGACGAAGGCGACGTTGCGGTGCGCGTAGAGGTCGGCCAGCGACGGGAGCTTGCCCAGCGCGGCCGCGTCCCGGCCCTGGATCCTGGAGAAGTCGAAGCCCTCGAAGGTCTTGGGCTCGCGCCTGGGCAGCCTGCTCAGCCTCAGCAGCGTCTCGATGGAGGCGAGCCTCCTCTTCTCCGCAAGGTAGGAGAAGGTGGCGGCCACGGCGGCCATCTCCCCGTCGCCGAGGTCGAGGTCCGAGGCGAGGGTCGCGAGCTCCTCCGCCCCGACGGCGATCCCGAGCCTCGACGCGGCGTCGCTCGCGAGCTCGTAGGGGCTCGCCCCCGCGCCCGCCATCATTCGGCCCTCCCGAAGTCGAACCTCTCGAAACCGGGTTTCGTCCTGGGCGGGGCGATTTGCTCGACCACGGTCCCCACCGGCTGGGTCGGCAGCTCCTCGGGCTGCGCCGGCGATGTCTCCCACTGGCCCTCGCACCAGCTGTCGGCGCCGGCGCCGACGGCGTGGGCGACGAGCTCGCGGGAGAGGTCGTCGCTGTATATGTGCACCACGCGCCCCTCCCGGCTCACCCTGCACTCGCGGCGGCCGTACCAGTAGGGCACGCCGTAGCGGTGCCCCTCGAAGCTCACGAAGCCGTCGAAGGAGATCTTCCGGCGCGGGCACAGGTACCGCTCGACCTCGGCCGTGACCTCGAGCGGCCTGGTGTTCGCCGAGCACGCCGCCTCGTGCTCGCGCATCGGGACGCATGCCGCCGCGCGCCGCCAGCGGCCTCCCTGCTCGGCGCACCAGAGGGCGGCCTCCCGGTTGAGGGCGTCAAGGTCGGTGAAGGACCTTCCCGCGAGGAAGTTCCCCTTCACGAAGCGGACGAGCCTCTCCACCTTGCCCTTCGTATAGGGGTGGCGCGGCCTGCACAGCCTGGTGCGGAAGCCGACGACGCCCATGAACTCGGCGTAGTCGGCCTGCCAGACGGGCCGGCCGTCGGCATCGCGGCGGACGACCACGCTCTTCATGTTGTCGGTGAGCACGGTCGCGGGCACGCCCAGCGCCGAGAACGCGTGCAGCATCCCGATGAGGAGGTTCTCCTGGCGCGCGTTCGGGAAGAACTCGACGTGGGCGCCCCCGCAATGGTGGCAGACCATGGCGAAGCAGGCGATCCGCGCCCGCTCCCCGCCGGGGCGCTCGACCGCGACGAAGCCCCAGTCCATCTGGTAGGCCTCTCCGGGCGCCGTCCTGAAGCGCTGGCCGCGGCAGCCCTGCGGGGCCGCCTGCCGCCTCTTCGCGGGCACGAGGTCCCGGTGCGCGGCGATGTAGGTCTTCACCGTTGTGAGGCCGCCGGCGTAGCCCTGGCCGAGCAGCCGCTCGAATATCACCTGCGAGTTGGTGACGCCCTTCCGCAGGAGGTCGTCCACCAGGCCGGTGTGGCCGGCGAGCACGCCCGGCGCGGCCCTCCTCCCGCTGTTCCCGTGGGGCAGGGCCCTGAACCCGTGGGCCCTGACCGTCCTCGCGCGGGAGCGGGTGAGCCCCGTCCTCCTGCAGAACTCAGCGAGGTTGCATGCCTGCGGGTCGAACCCGTCGCCCTCCTCCGCGGCCATCTCCCGGAGCGCCGCGTCTATAATCTCCTGTAGGTCATCGTGTCTCTCGTTCACCTCAATGGTCCTCCTAACGCCGGCGTGTTGGCACCACCAGCGTAGTGGCGGCGGGGAGGCACGGTGGCCATTATTCGGTGACCGGGATTGGTCAAAATCGTTTGACTATTAGCGGCTAAAATCGCCCGGCGCTAACAGGACGAAGATGCCTGCAGGGAGTCCCGCGCAGAGGGCGCCGATTGCTGTGCCGACAAGCAGGCGGGGACGCTCGATGAGGCAGCCGTAAAATGCGGGCTCAGTTACGCCACAGAGTGCGGTGACGGCAACCGTGGTGACCATACCTCTCTTCTCCTTGTTGCCTTTCATTGCAGTTGCCAAGGCGAGACTCGTGCCGCCAATGCAGAGGTTTGAGATGAAGCCAAAGATGATGGGCGCCCAGCCGAGCTGCGCCAAGCTCGTAACTTCGATCGCGATGTAGGCCTTATCAAGACCGAGCATGACAAAATAGGGGTTAAGGGCTGCAAGGATTGGAGTAGCGATAAATGCCACGTTATCCATGAGCCACGTGGCGGCATCACTCAGCGCGTAGCCCATCATGCTGCCGGCGGGGCCGAGGATAATCAGCTCAACAGGCACGACGATGAACATGGTGAGCAGCGGCTTCAAGAACAGTTTGGTAATGTCGGGGATGATTTTCTGAAGACCGCGATCAACAAAGTACATGAACACAACGCCCAGTACGATTGGCACCACCGTGCTCGAGTAGTCATTCGTCGGGATGGGGATGCCAAGAAAGTCGAGACCCTCAGCACCGCTAATAGACGAGCTAATCATGATTGCGCCCAGCAGTGCGCCCATGATAGGCTGCATCTTCATGACGGCGGCGAGCTGATAGCCGAGGTAAACGGGCAGGAAGCTAAATGAGGCGCTGAAGATCGCCAGCAGAACCTGGGCGGTTCCGCTATCGGTGCTCAATCCACAATAATTGACCAGGAGATTCTTGATCGAAAGAATGAGTCCGCCAACGATGAGCGCCGGGACGATGGGCATGAATACCTGTGCAGAGACGTTCCCGAATTTCTCAATCAAGCCCATGGCGGTGTTACCGCTTTTAATGCCTTCTGCAAGGTCTTTGGCGGTTTGGGCATCGTCGGCAACCGTGCCACCGCCGACTTCGATTCCCGCGAAGTCGAGGAAGTCGTTGTAGGCCTCGGTGACGTTGGGGCCGATGATCACCTGAAGCTGGCCACCGCTGACTACTGCCCCGAGCGCCTGGTCAGCCGATTTGGCGAGCTGGAGATCGATGATCGAGGTGTCTCGTGCGTCGATGCGAAGGCGCGTCGCACAATGAGTTACCGATGTAATGTTCTCTTTGCCGCCAACAGCCTTTAGGACTGTTTCGGACATTGCCTGATATTTCATCTCTTTCTCCTAACCTTCCTGCTCCTGATACTTCGAGATAAGGTCTCGGTACCAATACCAGCTCTTTTTGGGGGTGCGCTCCAGATTGTTCTCGAAGTCGATATGGACAAGTCCGTATCGTTTTTCGTAGCCGTTGATCCAGCTATACAGATCCATCGTCGACCAGAGGTAGTAGCCCTCAACGCGCGCGCCGTCGCGCTTAGCCCTCATCATGTGCTCGATGAACTGGCCCAGAAGCTCGATGCGGTCATCATCGTGGATTATTCCGTCTGCGTCTGGTTGCTCATAGGCGCCATGTCCGTTTTCCGTAATAAAGATGCGGGGCGCGTCATAGCGCTCGTGGACATCCATGATGGTTGAATACATGCAACTTGGGAGTATTTCGCGGCCCCATTTATTGCGGGGAACATTGCTGTCGCGGGCGCTTTCAAACAAGGGCGCAATGCATTTTCCTTCGACCTTTTTGCTCGAACCGCCCTTATTGTTCGCCGAAACGGCAAGCTCTCCACCGTGCCAGTCGGTTACATACTCTCGGCAATACACGTTGAGTCCAATAAAATCGACTTTACCGTCTCTGAATTCTTCTACGTCATTTGGGGATCGATAGAGCGAGACGCCAAGTTTTTCAAGGATTTCGTCCATTTCTGGCGGCAGTTGACCCTGAAGTGCTGGTGCCAGAATCATGCGATTGGCGAAAAAGTCTGCGTATCGAAATACGTCATCGGGGTGCTCGGTTGCCGGGTCGAGTTCGACAACGCCGCCATCGTGGACGGCGCCGATGATGCCGTCGTAGCCCATTTGACGATATGCTCGGACTGCGAGTGCGCTTGCGCGCATCAGGTTGTACTGAAACTGCATGTACGACTGAACGTCGAGCGATCGATTGGGGGGATAGTTGCCCAACATGTTTACGCAGTAGCTGTAGAAATGCGGCTCGTTAACGGTAGCCCAGATTTTGACGCGGTCTCCAAAGCGCTCAAAGCAAATCTTGGCGTATTTGCAGAACCACTCTGCCATATCGTTGTTCAGCCATCCGCCTTTGCAAGCAAGCGTGAATGGCAGATCGTAATGGAACAGCGTAACGTTGGGCTCTATGCCATTTTCGAGGCAGCAATCAATGACCCGATTATAAAAATCGATACCCTTTTCATTCACTTCACCGATACCCGTGGGGATGATTCGACTCCATGAAAGAGAGAAGCGATAGGTGTTTTGTCCGCCTTCTTTCATCATGCGGATATCTTCTTCATAGCGATGGTAGAAGTCGCAAGATACATCACCGTCAACATGGTTGATGTTCTTATTGCTTGTGTGGTTAAAGAAATCCCACTCGCCAAGGCCTTTGCCGTCTTCGTTCCAGGCACCCTCGCACTGATAAGACGCCGTGGCGGAACCCCAGAGAAACGGGATGTTGTTCACGTTGCCCATGAATCCCCTTTCCATCATTCAACACGGTGGATACGTGTGGCGGAATTACGATTAAGATGACGTCAACTGATTTGAATCATAGGAGAACGACCAAAGCTGTTTGATTCAATAAATGAACTATGATTTCGAGGAGAGCGGAAAGAGGGATCACGTGAATATCAATGACTTCGATGTGCTCAATCGCATTAGCTCCATCATCAACAGCGAGTTTGGGTCAAACGATGCCGCCATCGCTCGATATCTCATCGCTCACATTAGGCGTTCGAGCGAAATCAATGTTGCCACAATAACCCGCGATGCATTCGTGACCCGTTCCGCTGTTCGTCGTTTCTGCAATCGATTGGGCTACCAGTCTCTTAGCGATTTGAAAGAATCATTTACTCAATCAGTCTTTCCAAGCGACTTAAGCCATCGAGAGGAGGAATTTGGCTACGAGGAGTACAGGGCAGAGCTCGACGTTCGCATGATCGAGATGTTCGCTGAGGTTGAAAGCGGCGTGTCCGATATCGCTATTAAGCACCTTGCCGACGAAATTGATGGCCATAAAAACGTTGAAATCTGGTGCACCAATAATGTGAGCGCCAATCTCGTACGATTTCAGCAGGAAATGTTTTATGCGGGCAAGATAGTTCGCATAGTTGCTGGGGCTAACGTCGCGGAATTGAAAAACATGGGAGACGCTTCGCAGTCATTGATAATTCTCGTATCGGTCTCCGGGCTATTTGCGTCCCAGGCGCGTGAGTATCTTGATTGCCGTTCGGGCAGGAAGATTCTAATTACTGCGTTTAGCAACGATGACAAATCGAGGTCTTTTGACCGTGTATATCGTCTTGGTAATGCGGGAAACGGAATTGACCGACTCGGCGTTTATTCGAAATACGCCATGACCTATTTCTTCGACTTGCTATCGTCGTGTTACTTGAGTCGCTACCCCTGCACCAAGGGGGAGCCGCTCTATGGGTCTACTTTGGTCTGGCCCGAGCAGTAGCGGCTCTATAGTTCTCCCGTCTGGAGAATGAGCGTGGATAATCTCCGCTTTGGGCTTAGAGCCGCGCTAAAAGCGGGAGATTATCCACGCTTGAACGTGCCGTGGAAGCACGATCGTGACCTATGTAATAGTGCAAGAGGGTCGGTATCGAAGGTCGATGCTGCAGATGTACTCCACCGTGACAAAGTGTTCCCTCGTGAAATGTCACAAGCGTAGCCAAATCCACCGTCCTTCATATCCAAACTCAACAAAACCGCAGGTCACAGCTATATAGATACGCCCGGAACCGTGTATCTAGAGGTTTTCGTTGACAGCCCCCAAGGTTGCATCGTATTATCTTTTTCGTTCGCGGGGGCGGCGGTCCAAAAGACCAAAGGACCTGCGGATACTTGAACGATTGGGAGTTTGCCCGAGTGGTTAATGGGGACGGGCTGTAAACCCGTTGGCTCTGCCTACATAGGTTCGAATCCTATAGCTCCCACCCGTCAAGTGCCTGTATAGCTCAGTCGGTAGAGCACTTCGTTGGTAACGAAGAGGTCACCAGTTCAAGTCTGGTTGCAGGCTCCATCCGGCGGTGTAGCTCAGTTGGTTAGAGCACACGGTTCATACCCGTGGCGTCACTGGTTCGAATCCAGTCACCGCTACCATAGGTAACACGGTGGCTTCTCAATAGTATGTTGAGAGGCCACTATGGTATAAAGGCAAAGTCCCGTCCGGGGACGACCTGTTTAGAGGAGGGCTTTATGGCCAAAGAGAAGTTTGAGCGCACTAAGCCGCATGTTAACATCGGCACCATTGGTCACGTCGACCACGGCAAGACCACGCTGACCGCTGCCATCACCAAGGTTCTCTCCGAGACCGAGGGCTGCAAGGCTGACTTCACTGCGTTCGAGAACATCGACAAGGCTCCCGAGGAGCGCGAGCGCGGCATTACGATCTCCGTCTCCCACGTCGAGTACGAGACTGCTGCCCGTCACTACGCTCACGTTGACTGCCCGGGCCACGCTGACTACGTCAAGAACATGATCTCCGGTGCTGCTCAGATGGACGGCGCTATCCTGGTCATCGCCGCTACCGACGGCCCCATGGCTCAGACCCGCGAGCACATCCTGCTCGCCCGTCAGGTCGGCGTTCCCTACATCGTCGTCTTCCTGAACAAGTGCGATATGGTCGACGATGACGAGCTCATCGACCTCGTCGAGATGGAGACCCGTGAGCTCCTCTCCGAGTACGATTTCCCCGGCGACGACATTCCCGTCATCCGTGGTTCCGCTCTGGGCGCTCTCGAGGGCGACGCCAAGTGGATGGACGCTATCCGCGAGCTCATGAAGGCCGTCGACGAGTACATCCCGACGCCTGCTCGTAACAACGACCTCCCCTTCCTGATGGCCGTTGAGGACGTTATGACCATCTCCGGCCGTGGTACCGTTGCTACCGGCCGTGTCGAGCGCGGTGAGCTCAAGCTCAACGAGCCCGTCGAGATCGTCGGCATCAAGGATACCCAGAACACCGTCGTTACCGGTATCGAGATGTTCCGTAAGTCCATGGACTTCTGCGAGGCTGGCGACAACGTCGGTCTGCTGCTCCGCGGCATCAAGCGCGAGGACATCGAGCGCGGCCAGGTTCTCTGCAAGCCCGGTTCGGTTACCCCGCACACCAAGTTCACCGGTGAGATCTACGTTCTGACCAAGGAAGAGGGCGGCCGTCACACCCCGTTCTTCGATGGTTATCGTCCTCAGTTCTACTTCCGTACCACCGACGTTACCGGTACGGTCAAGCTCCCCGAGGGCACCGAGATGGCTATGCCTGGTGACCACATCACCATCGAGGGCGACCTCATCCACCCGATCGCCATGGAGGAGGGCCTGCGCTTCGCTATCCGCGAGGGTGGCCACACCGTCGGTTCGGGCATCGTCTCCACGATCATTGAGTAAATTAGCTCTTTGATATAGCTGACTTAGAGAACCCGGCACTTATATGGGTGCCGGGTTCTTTTCTGCAATGGATATTGAGCCGTTGCTGGTGTCGAGAGGATCGACAATGGTCCTGGATGCACCGTCGATTAGATCTCGATGGCTTCATTGATGTGTTCCAAATATGAATGGATCCACCGAGAACCAATTGACTCGAGGTTTTCATTGACAGCACTTACGTGGAGCTGATAAAGTAACAACTCGTGCCCGTACGGGGCGGAAATGAAAGGTTCAGGATACATGCGTACTCTAGTTACTCTTGCGTGCACTGAGTGCAAGCGCCGCAACTATACGACCACCAAGAACAAGTCGACCATGCCTGATCGTATGGAGATCAAGAAGTATTGCCCCTGGTGCCGTCACCACACGCTGCACAAAGAGACTCGCTAGTCTCTAGTCACATACGCCAGTAGTTCAATTGGTAGAGCATCGGTCTCCAAAACCGAGTGTTGAGGGTTCGAGTCCTTCCTGGCGTGCCAGTCATTATTCCGTAAGCTCCCACTTGGGGGCTTACGGTTTACTCATGTATAAGCGCATTGCGCGGAGGTAACCCAAATGGCCAACAAGAAGAACAAGAAGAAGGCTCAGCAGCCGGCACCTGCCAACAAAGCTGCCGCCAACTCCAAGGTTGAGGCCAAGAAGGCCGTTGCCAAGAAGAACGAGAAGGCTGCGAAGTCCAAGAAGAACGAGAAGCCTGGTTTCTTCGCCCGCACCAAGAAGTATTTCGCTTCGGTCAAGTCCGAGATGAAGCGTGTCACGTGGCCCGATAAGAAGGAGCTCGTGAACTACTCGGTTGTTGTTTGCGCTTCTCTGATCGTCGTCGGCGTCGTCATCGCTCTGCTCGATGCTGGCTTTGGCGAGGCTCTTGCTCTGTTCTCTGGATTGAGGGGCTAAACCATGTCTAAGCGTTGGTACGTCGTTCACACTTACTCTGGATACGAGAACCGCGTTAAGTCCGATCTCGAGCATCGCATCGAGACTATGGGCATGCAGGACCGTATCTTTGATATCGAGATTCCTATGGAGCGCGTCACCGAGATTAAAGAGGGTGGCAAGCGTGAGACCAAGGATTCCAAGATCTTCCCGGGTTATGTCCTGGTCCGCATGGAGATGGATGACGATGCTTGGACGTGTGTTCGTAACACGCCTGGCGTCACCGGTTTCCTGGGCGGCAACGGCAAGCCCGCTCCGCTTTCCCGCGACGAGTACAACAAGATGACTCGTCGTCCCGGTAAGGGCGATTCGCCCAAGCGCACTTCGGTTGATATTGAGGTCGGCACGTCCGTCCGCGTCACCGATGGCCCGCTTACCGACTTTGATGGCAAGGTCTCCGAGGTTAACACCGAGGCTGGCAAGCTCAAGGTCACGCTGATGATCTTTGGCCGCGAGACGCCGGTCGAGCTCGACTTTAACCAGGTCGCTGTCATCGCTTAAGTTTTCGTCCGTTCGCGCGAGCGTGCTTCTTCTGTGACTGCTCATCTCAGGAGTGCTTCTAACACGTGCGTGCTTACGATATAGCAAGTACTTCACACTCGTGATTCGAAAGGAATGACCATGGCTGAGAAGAAGGTTGCCAACGTCATTAAGCTCCAGATTCCTGCTGGTGCAGCTAACCCCGCTCCTCCCGTCGGCCCCGCCCTGGGCGCTGCTGGCGTGAACATCATGCAGTTCTGCCAGGCCTTTAACGCCGAGACGCAGGACAAGAAGGGCGACATCATCCCCGTTGAGATCTCTGTCTACGAGGATAAGTCCTTCTCCTTCATCACCAAGACCCCGCCGGCGGCTCACCTCATCAAGAAGGAGCTGAACCTCAAGTCTGGTTCCGCTAAGCCCCAGGCCGACAAGGTTGGTCAGCTCTCCCAGGAGCAGCTCACCAAGATCGCCGAGATCAAGATGCCGGACCTCAATGCCAACGACATTGACGCCGCCAAGAAGATCATCGCCGGTACCGCCCGTTCCATGGGCGTCACCATCGCTGAGTAGCGATTTCTTATGGTAACGACGGGTGCTCCGAGCGGGGCGCCCGTTAAATGTGTGCAATAGGGCACACGATACGATGTGGGAGGGCTCACGCCCGTTTAACCACAGGAGGTAATGCACATGGCTAAGCATGGTAAGAGCTATAACGCCGCTGCCGAGAAGATCGACCGCGCCACGCTCTACACCCCCCTTCAGGCTGCCAAGCTCATCAAGGAGCTCGACACCGCCAAGTTCGACGAGACCGTCGAGGCCCACTTCCGTCTGGGCATCGATACTCGTAAGGCTGACCAGAACATCCGTGGTTCCATCTCCCTGCCCCACGGCACCGGCAAGACCGTTCGTGTTGCCGTCTTCGCCGAGGGCGAGAAGGCCCGCGAGGCCGAGGCTGCTGGCGCCGACATCATCGGTTCCGACGAGCTCGTCGCCCAGATCCAGAAGGGCGAGATCAACTTCGACGCCGCTATCGCTACGCCGAACATGATGGCCAAGGTTGGCCGCATCGGTAAGATCCTTGGTCCCCGTGGCCTCATGCCGAACCCCAAGCTCGGCACCGTGACCATGGACGTCGCCAAGATGGTCTCCGAGCTCAAGGCTGGCCGCGTTGAGTACCGCGCCGACCGTTACGGCATCTGCCACGTGCCCCTGGGCAAGAAGTCCTTCTCTGAGCAGCAGCTCGTCGAGAACTACGCTGCCCTGTACACCGAGATCCTGCGTGTCAAGCCCTCTTCTGCTAAGGGCAAGTATGTCAAGTCCATCTCCGTGTCTTCCACCATGGGTCCTGGCGTCAAGGTCGATCCCGCTGTCCAGCGTGACTTCCTGGCTGAGTAACTGCTAGTTACTGCCTGAGCAAAGCAAGCATTGCTAAAGAAACCCGGTTCTGCCTTGTGCAGGACCGGGTTTCTTGCTATCGCGTCAAAAGCACCATAAAGGGGACAGTGTCCCCTTTATGGTGGTTACCAGGGTGTTCTGGCTGTTGAGGACTCGATGGCTTCGTGGCGTTTGAGCTCGCGGCGCATGGTTTGTGAGTTGAGCCAAGCTGCTTGCCAGCCGCGGATGGGGTAGTGCGTCTGGTCGAGCTCAAACTGCGTATAGCCGCAGGCGTTGATGATCGTCGTTCCACACACATGCTGACGCTCGCGCTGAAAATCGCAACCGTAGCTTTGGTGCACATGCCCGTGCACCATGTAGTCGGGATTCCAGGATTCGAGTGCTGTGTTAAAACACTCGAATCCTCGATGCGGCAGATCGTCCAGATCACCCATACCGGCGGCGGGTGCATGGGTAAGCAGAATGTCGCACCCGCCGACCATCCTAACCTTACGCGACAGCTTACGCATGCGCTTGGACATCTCGCGTTCGGTGTACATGTTGGCGCCGTCGCGATAACGCATGGACCCGCCAAGGCCCGCAATGCGAATCCCTCGGTACGTGTACACGCTGTCTTCCACGCAGATACATCCGCCCGGTGCATGACGTGCGTAGCGGTCATCGTGATTGCCGCGCACGTAGATGAGCGGCTTGTTGATGACCGTAACCAAAAACTCAAGATAGTCCGGGTCCAGATCGCCGGCGGACAAAATCAGGTCGACTCCCTCAAAGCGTTCCTTGCGAAAGCACTCCCAAAGGCATCGTTCTTCGGTATCGGCTATGGCAAGGATTTTCATAGGGCAGGGACTTTCGGCTCATCGTCGAGCTGCGGAATGGTGCCTACCACGTTATCCGCCAGCCAATTCATCTCGACAATCTGCGTGCTCGGCAGCGGAGGAAAGCCTTCGATCTGTACCACGCCGTTTTGGCTGTGGAGCTCGCCGCCAAAGGGGTTAATGGAACCCTCGACGATGCCGTTGCGGAGCAGCTGCACGAGTTTACGCGTCTGATAGGGCAGGCCCGGGGCGTAGCGAATGTCAATAACGCCCGAGCTCATGCCGTACCAGTAGTTGACGGCGCGCACTTGGTTGTCGTCGCTGGTCTCGTCCCACGTGCCGTGCAGCAGGCTTCGCACGATGAGCTCGTAGTAGCGGCCCCAGTTCCACACGGGCATGGCGATGCCGGTGACCTCGCCGTCGACCAGGCGGTGGAGTCCGTAGGCCGTGGGGTCTTCCAGCGATTTGGACATGTCGGCGCCGGTCATGACACTCACGCCTTCGCGGCACATGGCCTCGGCAAGGCCTCCGGCGGGCACATCGCCCCATGTGAGGATGACCTGCGCACGCGGGTCGAGCAACGAGGCACCGATGGCAAAGGCGTTGATCTCGCTGAGCGCGCCCGATGCGAAGACCGACGCGTGGTAACCGATGCGGTGATTATCTGCCATGCTGGCCGCAAGGGCGCCCAGCAGGAACTTGGCCTCGTACATCTTTCCAAAGTATGAGCGAACGCTTTGGTGGGGGAGGCCAATGGAGCAGTTGAGGAACCGCACCTGGGGATATTCAACCGCCGCCCTGAGCGTGTATTCCATCAGGCGGTGCGAAGTCGAGAAGATGACGTTCGCCCCGTGTTTGACAGCGGTCTCCACGGCGGCATAGAACACGTCCGGATCGTGACAGTTCTCGAACGCCTCGGTGCGTACGATGCCGCCAAAGTGCTCATCGAGATACTGACGTCCCTGGTCGTGCAGGCTGTCCCAGCTCGACGTGGCGCAGGGGAATTCGTGGATGAAGGCGATACACAGGGGGTTGGCTGCCGAGTAGACGGTCTTGCCCATAAAGAAGTTGAGCACGCCGGAGGTGGACTTGGCGGGCGTCTCTTCCTCATTGACGCTCGGCGCCTCGACAAGATCGACCTTTTCCTCGTCACTTTTGCCGGCAATGACCAACTCGCGCCAAATCTTGCACAGGCGGTTGACGACGATATCCGTCGGCGTATCCAGCAGGCGGTCCTGGTTATACACGTTGAGATAGACGAGCATGGCGTCGGCCGGCGTAATGTCCAGGTGGTCGCCGCCAGCGCGTAAGTAGGCGCGCTTAAAGAGCAGGAAGGTGTGGCGCAGGTAGTCGACCTTCTTCTGCGGCCACTTGTCGGTCAGGTTTTGGCCGAGCATCTTGGCGAGCGTCTCGTAGCTGCCCTCGCGCGAGAACTCAATCTCGTATAGGGGGCAGACGTACCAAAACGCGCAGAACTCGCCGTAGAGGCGGCTCTCGACGGAATCCCATTTACCGGGATAGAGACGGGTGACCTTGGCCGAGACTGTTGGAGCGTCTAGGAATTTGAGGACGCTGACGCGCTTATTGCCCTCTTGGACGTAAAACCGGTGCATGAACTCGGTGACGATGATGGGGTCGCGATAGCCTTCGGTCACCTGGATGTCGTAGAGGTTGGACCACTTGCGGGCAAACTCGGTATTAAACGGCAGGAGCGGCATAAAGTTGCACGAAAAGGCGGACTGACGGCCCTTGGTAACCGTGCCCACGACCATCTCGAGCGGAATGCCCCTCAGGCCGATGTTCTCACGCTGGCCACAGGGGAGCTGGGCGACGAGGCTGTCGAGGTCCGTGAGGTACGGATGCTCGCTTTGGCTGATGGCGCGACGGCGTCCCTGCTCGCCGCGCTTGCGTGCTTGACGATAGGCCTCTTCCATGGATTTGCTCCTTTAGTCGTTTAAACAACTATATGAACCATGGTACCACGAATGAAAACCACCACAAAGGTGCCTGTCCCCTTTGTGGTAGTTTAGGCGATGATGGGGGCGATGGCACGAATGCAGGCGTCGGCTGCCGTGAAGGTGGTGCTATCGTCGCTGACGATAAAGATGATTTTGCCCTTGACGCCAAAGTCGCCGATCTCGCTAAAGAGCACGTACGGCTCCTTGTCAAAGCCAGAGATGGGAAGCACCGCGGCCTTGGTGGCGTCGGTAAGCTCATCTGCCAGCGCGTCCAGCGAGGCCCACTTAGACGTGTCCTTTACGGCAACGGGCACGGCCACGCGCCCAAAGGGCATCAGGTGCACGAGCGTGTTCTTGGAGATGTTGGAGTTGGGCACAATGATGGTCTGCCCGCAGGCATCCTCGATGGTCGTGTGGCGCCAGGTGATGTCTTGGACCACGCCCGACACGCCGCCGACCTCGATATTGTCGCCGGGCTTGATGATGCCCATGAAGGTCACCTGCATACCGCCGATAAGGTTCGACAGCGTGTCCTGAAAGCCGAGCGAGATGGCGATGCCGCCGACGCCAAGAGCGGCGACGAGGGCGTTTGCATTAATGCCAAAACAGTTGTCGAGGATAAAGCTGCCGCCGATCATCCAGATGACGGCGCGTGTGATGTTGATGAAGATGCTCGATGCTGGGAGCGGGTTATCATCGCGGTTAAGCAGGTGGTGCAGGGTCTTGGACGCGATTTTGGCGGCAACGGCGGTGCCGATGGCCAAGATACCGGCCCAGATGATGTTGTGGACCCATCGTTGTGCAAAGAAATGAAGAATTGGCTCAAACAATTCCATGTAGGGAAACCTCCTCATGATCATCCAACCATGATACCCACCAAGAAGCCCGTCCGATCAAATTCGTACGGGCTTCTGTGCTCGATATAAGGTTTATGCGGCGGGGCTGCAAGGCCCGGCGGTGTAGCTTAGCGTCGACGCTTCCAGATAATGCCGAGAATGATGACGATGATGCCGCCGATAAGGCACGTGCCAACTACTGCCAGCGTGCGGTCTCCCGTTGCGGCGAGCTTGCCGGTCGTCTTCTTGGTGATGACCTTCGTGGTCGTCGTGTCCGTCTTAGGCGAGGGCTTAGGCGTCGGGGCCGGTGTGGGCGTGGGGTCCACGGCTGCGGAGCCGAAGCTGATGGTGCCGGCGAGTCCGGCCATCTTGCTCTCCCAGCCGTTTTGCCCAATCAGCGCCCTCAGCGCCGCCTCACACGTGCCCCACTCGGTGCGCTTGGTGGCGTGTGCGAAGGTGGGGAAGTCGGTCGTGTTGGTAATGATGTAGTTGTTGGTGGCGACGGTATAGGTCTTGGTGGGATCGAGCGTGCTGCCGTCCTTGGCGAGTGTGGCACTCACAATGCGCTTGCCTTCGGGCTGCGTCCAATCAATCGTCACGTTGATGCCGCCAAAGGAGAGAACGCTGCCAGAGTCATCGCGCCACTTGTACTTGTCTTGCGCTTCCTGCTCGGTATGGCCGGCTGCCACGTAGGCTTGCTGAAGCTCATAACTGTGATTGCACTCGTCGCTGATCTGCAGCGAATGCTCGAGCGCTGCGAGGAAGTCCGCACCGGTCATGGTCCAGGTCTCCACGGTGTTGCCGTAGGGCGAGATAGCGATGACGTTGCCTGCGGTCACATCGCCTGCAGCGATGCCGCCGCGGATGCCACCCGCGTTCTCGATGGCAAGGTCTGCGCCCGTCAGGTCAAGATAGGAGCCGCAGATCACATGGCCGATGGTCTGGGCCTTGGTGGTGTCGCCCTCCTTGCTGGGGCGGAAATCGGTGGTGCGCACCATTTCCCAACCATGCGTGCCTGCGGCGTCCTCGCCGTAGAAATAATTGGTAGAGCTCGTGCCGAGCACCTCGCTCGATGCGGCGCTAAAGGCATCGTCGAGCGGCTTGATCTTGTTGTCGTGGACCTCATCAAGGATGCTCTGATAGGTGGAGCCCTTGTTGGGATCGGTCAAAAGAACGTTTACATCCTTGGCGGTATAGAGCTTCTCGTCGCTTTTGTCTGCGTATACCGCCACCGTGTCATCGTCGGTGCTTTCGGTGCCCTTGGTGTCGTACTCGTAGGGGACGGAAAGCAGTCCCACCTCGGCAAAGGCACTGCCCGCCTCGACAACGTGGATTGTCTTGCCGTCGGCTCCCGTCACCTTCTCGTTAAGGTTGATGTGCTCGTGGCCTGCGATAAGGGCATCGACGCCACGGAGTCGCGTGGCAAAGGTCTTGGCGTCGAGCGTGTGCGCGATACACACAACAACATCGCAGCCCTCCTTGCGCAGCTGCTCTGCCTCGGCATTGATGGCGTTCGCGGCACTCGAGAACGACGTACCCGCGACCAGGTCCGCGCGCAGCGAGGAGCCAAGCGACTCATCCATGGCTCCTACAACGCCGACCTTGATCTGGTAGGCGAACGTTGAGTGACCTTCACTGTCCTCCCAGGTGCGATCGAGCGTCTTCGTGATGCTCGAGCTCCATACGCCGCTCGTAGACTTCGCATTCGCGCAGAGCATGGCGAAGGGCGTGCCGCTGGTGCTGTAGCCGGTCATGGTGCGGAGTTTGTCCGCGCCGTAGCTCCAGTCGTGGTTGCCTGGCGTGGTTGCGTCGTAGCCGTCGGCGTAGAAGGTGTCCATGAGCTCGGCGATGCTCTTGCCCTCGCTCATGGTGGCGAAGGACTGTCCGTGGAAGGTATCGCCCGCATCGAGCAAAAGATCGGGGGCGCTGCTTTGGGCGCTATAGAGAACCGCCAGTCCGTCAAAGCCCACCGTGCCGGTGCCCTTGCTTGCGTTGTAGCTGTACTTGTAGCTGCCGTGGATATCGTTGGTGTGCATGACGGCCACGGAGCCGTCAATAGCGGCGGGCAGGTTTCCCGCGAAAGCGAGGCTTGGGATGCCTGCGAGCGCGCCGGCAAACAACGCGGCGGCTAACGCAAGGCGGGGGAGTCTTTTCATGGCAGTTTCCTTAGTCCTTAGCCAGAATGTCTGGTTGAATATCGGATTATCGACATAATATGCGAAAACCGCCGCAAGGGCGCCTGTCCCTTAGCGGCGGTTTTGACGTTTGCGCAGATAAAACCTGCCAAAATAAACCTGTCCCTTTTTGGTAGGTTTAGCTCAGCAGCATGCGGTCGTTGGCGAGCTCGCCGCCCGAGACCTCCTCGAACTTCTGCAGCAGGTCGGCTACGGTGAGCGACTTCTTCTCATCGCCCGCCACGTCGTAGATCACGTGGCCTTCGTGCATCATGATCAGACGGTTGCCCAGACGGATGGCGTCGTTCATGTTATGCGTGACCATGAGCGTGGTCAGGTGGTTCTCGTCGACGATCTCCTCGGTCAGGTTGAGCACCTTAGAGGCCGTCTTGGGGTCGAGGGCCGCCGTGTGCTCGTCGAGCAGCAACAGGCGCGGCCTGGTGAGCGTGGCCATCAGCAGGGTGAGTGCCTGGCGCTGGCCACCCGAGAGCAGGCCGACCTTGGCGTTGAGACGCGTGTCCAGACCAAGGTCCAGGCGCTTGAGCAGCGCAACGTACTCGTCCTTCTCGGCCTTGGTGACGCCCCACGAAAGGCCGCGACGCTGGCCGCGACGCTTGGCGAGGGCCAGGTTCTCGGCGATCTGCATGTCGGCAGCGGTACCACGCATGGGGTCCTGAAACACGCGGCCCAGGTACTTGGCGCGCTGCGACTCGCTCAGGCGCGAGATGTCGGTGCCGTCGAGCTCAATAACGCCCGAATCGAGCGGGTACACGCCGGCGATCATGTTGAGCAGCGTGGACTTGCCGGCGCCGTTGCCGCCGATCACGGTTACAAAGTTGCCGTCATTCAGGGTGAGGTCGACGCCGGTGAGCGCGCGCTTCTCGGTGACGGTGCCCTTGTTAAAGGTCTTCTTGACGTGCGAGAGCTTAAGCATCTGCCTCATCCCCCTTCGTGTAGGAGCTGCGGAGCTTATAGCGCTCCCAAACCACGGGCACGCACAGGGCCACGGCGACGATCACGGCGGAGAGCAGCTTCATGTCGTTGGCGTCCATGCCCAACTGCAGCACGATGGCGCGGATAAGGAAGTACACCACGGAGCCAAAGACGGCGGAGGCAAGACGGACGCTAAACTGCGTGAGGCCGCCGGGCAGCAGACGGCCGAGCACCTCACCGATAACAATGGCGGCAAGACCGATAACGATGGCACCGGTGCCCATACCAATGTCGGCATACTTCTGGCTCTGGCAGATGAGCGCGCCCGAAAGGCCGATGAGGGCGTTGGAGAGCACGAGGGCGATCATCTTGGTGGAGTTGGTGTTGACGCCCAGCGCGCGGATCATGTACTCGTTATTGCCGGTGGCGCGCAGCGCCGAGCCGATCTCGGTGCCAAAGAACCAATACAGGATGGCAACGATAGCCACGGCGAGCAGGATGCCCAAGATGATGGCAACGGTGGACTGCGGCAGACCGGTCATATTGCTGACGGCCGAAAACACGGTGCCCTTGGCAAGAATGGGCGTATTGGACTTGCCCATGATGCGCAGGTTGATGGACCACAGGCTGATCTGGGTGAGGATTCCGGCGAGGATCGCGGGAATCTCGAAGACGGTGGTCAAAATGCCCGTGACGGCACCCGCGATGGCGCCGGCGCACATACCGGCCAGCACGGCGAGCAGCGGGTCGACGTTGTTATTGACGATGAGCACAGCGCAGACGCAGCCGCCGAGGGCAAAGCTGCCGTCGCAGGTCATATCGGGAATGTCGAGCAGGCGGAACGTGATAAACACGCCAAGCACCATAATGCCCCAGAGGACGCCCTGCGAAACGGCGCCCTGCAATGCAATGAGCATGCTTCATACCTCCTAGGATAGGGTGGACACGTGATTCACCATAATAGCGGTAACAATGCATAGAAGAGCTGCGGACAGACGTTTTGTTTTACCTGAAACAAGCAGGGCGGACGCCGGTCTACAGCGCCCGCCCCTGTGGCTCAGATATTGAATAACGCAGCTAAAGCGCGAGCACGGGCTCTAGACGCATGCCGCGTATAGCATTACGCGTCCAGAGCGGAAAGGTCGATGCCCAGGGCCTCGGCCATCTCGTCGTTCTTGACGACGACCAGGTCCTTGCTCGAGAGGTGCTTGATAGGCATGTCTTCGGGCTTGGCCTCGCCCTTCAGAATCTTGACGGCCATCTCGCCCGCGGCGTAGCCCAGATCCTCGTAATTGATGGAGAGGGTGAACAGGCCGCCGGCCATGCACATGCCCTCCTCGCCAGTCACGAAGGGAAGCTTGTTCTCCTTGCAGATCTGGCCCACCTGCGAGGCGCCCGCGGCGATGGTGTTGTCGGTGGGGGAGTACAGCGCGTCGACCTTGCCCACGGCAGACTCGACGACGGACTGAATCTCGTTGGAGCTCGAGACGGTGAAATCGGTGTACTCGAGGCCCAGCTTGTCGAGCTCCTTCTTGGCGGCCTTGATCTGGACGTCGGAGTTGGACTCGGCGGTGCAGTAGAGCAGGCCGACCTTTTTAACGTCGGGCAGGACCTTCTGCATCATCTCGAGCTGCTCGGCGACCGGGGTGAGGTCGGAAGCGCCCGTGACGTTGGTGCCCGGCTTGTCGTTGTCCTGGACCAGGCCGGAGGCGGCGTAGTCGGTGATGGCACAGCCCACGATGGGGATATCGGCCGTGGCGCCGGCGGCAGCCTGCGCGGCGGGCGTGGCGATGGCATAAATCAGGTTGACGTTGTCGCCCACAAACTTGTCGGCAATGGACTTACACGTGGACTGGTCGTTCTGGGCGTTCTTCTGGTCGATCTTGACCTTAAGGCCGCTCTTCTTGATGGCCTTGACAAAGCCGTCGTTGGCGGCATCGAGTGCGGAGTGCTCGGTGAGCTTCAGAACGCCGATGGTGTAGTCGGAACCGGCGGCAGCGGAGCCGGAGCCAGAATTGCCGCCGCACCCGGCGAGCGGAGCGAGCGCGAGTAGGCCAGCGGAGACCAGAAGGCTCCTACGGCTGATGGTGATGTCCTTCATATCATTACCCCCAGTATAAAAATGGCTGGAAACACTGCACTAAGAAAAAGTGCAAGTGGGTCTATAGTAGCGCCGATGTCCATTTTTACAACATCTGGGCGGATAATTTAATTCTGAATCGGATGGGCGGCGCTGAGGAACGATGGACGGTAGTCGGGCTTACGCGGCGGGCGCGGGACGTTCGTCCTCGTCTAGGGCGGCGAAGAGTTTTTTGCCGTCGAGCAGGCGTGTACTGACGTTTCTCATGCGGGCTATCTCGACAGTGCGCAGGGTGTCGTCGGTGCCTCGGGCGTCATAGACCGTTCCCAGTAGATACGAGATCCCATCGCGCTGCCTGATGGCGAAGGGTCGGACCGTCATCCGTACCGCTTCGGTTTCGCCACGAGTCGTGACGTTCGAAATATCAAAGCTCACCGTGGTTCCGTGGTCGATGGCTTGTTCGACGAGCTCACACGTGTCGATGCGTTTGATGGGCGTGAGTTTGGCCTTGGTAGATTTACTGTCTGTGCTTGGTGCAGGTTCGGGCATATCGAGGTAGCCGCGAACGTCGGCGCTCGCCATGGCGACCAGGTGCTGTGCCATGCTCTTTCGAATGGCGATGGGCGTGGAGCGGTTGCGCATGACCATACCGTGGAGCCGGATGATCTCTTCATCGGTGAGCGGGCGGGTAAGAAGTTTGTAGCCCACGCCGCGTTTGTACTCAATTTCGTATCCGGCATGACGAAGCGCAGATATCGAGGTGTAGATACTGCGCCGAGCTGCCGAAATAGGCATGCGGGCGGGGTCGTCGGGATGGGCGAGGCGCTCGACCAACTCGTCGGATAGCAAGGCTTTGTCTTCGCCGGTGTTCTCGCCCAAGAGCTGCAGGATGCGTACGGCGCGATAGGCTGCCATCGAGGCGGCGCCCCTAGTCGTGGTCTCGTAGTTTTCAACAACGGCTTCGGTCATAGCGCTCACGTCCTTTCCGGTTTTGGTGATGACGGCTCAGAGCCTAGGGCGCGGGGCTTGGCCAAGGACGCATGACGCCTTGGGCGGTCGATGGCTGTCGGCAAACGGTGGGTCGAGTTTTCGACAGCCCTGCTCAACTGACCAAAAGCTTGCCAAAAGCTTGACGGATGCTGTTGAAAAAAGCGCCCCTCGGCTGTTGTCGAGAGGCGCCGGCGCGATGCTGCATAGCGCGTTTTGTGGCGTTGATGCGATTAGAAGTCGGCGTTGCCCACGGTGCGGGGGTGCGGCAGGGCGTCTCGGATGTTGCCCACGCCCGTCAGATACATGACCAGACGCTCGAAGCCCAGGCCGTAGCCGGCATGCTTGCAGGAGCCGTAGCGGCGCAGGTCCAGATAGTACTTGTACTGCTCGGGGGCCATGCCCAGGTCCTTAATGCGGGCCTCGAGCAGGTCCAGGCGCTCCTCGCGCTGGGAGCCGCCGATGATCTCGCCAATGCCCGGCACCAGGCAGTCGGCGGCGGCGACGGTCTTGCCATCGTCGTTCATGCGCATGTAGAAGGCCTTGATCTCGGCCGGGTAGTCGGTCACAAAAGTCGGTCGCTTAAAGTGCTCCTCGGTCAGGAAGCGCTCGTGCTCGGTCTGCAGGTCGATGCCCCAGCTCACGGGATAGTCAAACTTGTGACCGGCGGCGACGGCCTGCTCCAGGATTTCGACGGCCTCGGTGTAGGTAACGCGGGTAAAGTCGGAGTTTGCCACATGGTCCAGGCGCTCGATCAGGCCCTTGTCCACAAACTTGTTGAGCATATTGAGCTCGTCGGGGCAGGTGGCCATAACGTCCTTAAGGACGTACTTGAGCATGGCCTCGGCGTTATCCATGTAGTCGTTCAGGTCGGCAAAGGCCATCTCGGGCTCGATCATCCAAAACTCGGCGGCGTGGCGCGTGGTGTTGGAGTTTTCGGCGCGGAAGGTGGGGCCAAAGGTGTACACGTCGCCAAAGGCCATGGCAAAGTTCTCGGCATTGAGCTGGCCGGACACGGTAAGGCTCGCGTGCTTGCCAAAGAAGTCCTGGCTCCAGTCGACCTCGCCGGACTCGGTGAGGGGCGGGTTTTTGGGGTCAAGCGTGGTCACGCGGAACATCTCGCCGGCACCCTCGCAGTCACTCGTGGTGATGATGGGGGTGTTGACGTAGACAAAGCCTTGCTCCTGGAAGAAGCGGTGGATGGCGGCAGCCGCGACAGAGCGGATGCGGAACACGGCGCGGAACAGGTTAGTGCGCGGGCGCAGGTGCTGCTGGGTGCGCAGGAACTCGACGGTTGCGCGCTTCTTCTGCAGCGGGTAATCCGGGGCGCTCGCGCCCTCGACCTCGATGGAAGTGGCAGAAAGCTCGAAAGGCTGGGGCGCATCGGGGGTCAGCTTGACGGTGCCGGTGCAAATGAGTGCGGCCGAGACGTTTTGATGGGCGATCTCGTCGTAGTTGTCGAGTGCCTCGCGGTTCATGACGACTTGCAGGTCGCGGAAGCAGCTGCCGTCGTTGAGCGTGACAAAGCCAAAGTTCTTCATGTCGCGGACGGACTTGACCCAGCCGGCGACGGTGACGGTCTGGCCGCCGAGCGACTCGGCATCGGCATAGAGCTGCGCGATTTTGGTGCGGTTCACGTATCCTCCCATAACGGTTGAATGATAGTTATCCATACAGTTCGATATTCTAGCAGCTCGGCTCATTTGGGCTATACAGATAAGGCATTGGCGGGATGGTTTTTCAAACGAAAAGCGCCCGCGGCCAAATGGTCGCGGGCGCTTAACGAGGTGCCTTTTTGGCTGTGTGGCGCGGGGCCTGGCTACTTGGTCTTGGCAACCAGCAGCGGATCGCCAAGCTTGACGAGCGGATTGCCGCCGATAAGCGTGCCAGACTCGCCGACGTGGTCGATGCTCTTGAGGCGGTCGAGCTCAGAGATGATGACGGTCACGATGTCCTCGTGACCGGCGGCCTTGATAGCGTCGCGGTCGAAGCTGATGAGCGGCTGGCCGGCCTTGACCGTGTCGCCCATCTCGACAAAGCGGGCAAAACCCTTGCCGTTCATTTCCACGGTGCCCAGGCCAACATGGATGAACACGCGAAGACCGTCCTCGGTGATCATGCCGATGGAGTGGTTGGTGACGGTGGTGGCGCCGATACGGCCGTTAGCGGGGGCGTAAATGGTGCCGGTAATGGGCTCGATGCCGTAGCCCTGGCCGAGCATGCCCGAGGCGATGGTCTCGTCGGGAACCTCACTCAGATTGACGAGCACGCCGTTGACAGGAGCGTAGATGACGCCTTCGCGGGTGGCGAAGCTTGCTGCGGGCGGAACGGACGCCTCGCCCGACGAAGTGAACGTGGACTTGAGCGAATCGAGCAGACCCATAGATGCCTCCAACGTATCAGGCGCGCATGTTGCACGCGTGTGGTTTGCCGGAAACGTTTCGTACGTGTTTCCCAGCACGGTCAGCGCTCCTATTTTACGCTGTCCAACGACACCTCTGAACAGCGATTTTGTGATATATCAGTTGAAGGCCAACTTATTGCGGGGGTGTTTCTGCGCCGCGGGCTCAAGTGGAGTACGCTAAGGTGCGAAAAACGAGTGCGCACGAATCGCACGGAGGGAGCACCTATGATTATTGAGAACCATGCGCTGTGGGGCGAGGAGCCGACCGAGGATTATCCGGCGACGTTTACGTATCTGGGTGCCGAGCCGCTGCCCGACAAGCCCAATGGCCGCCGCCCCGCGGTGATCATCTGCGGCGGAGGCGGGTTTACGCATATCGCCCCGCACGAGCAGGACCCGGTGGCGTTTGCGTTTTTGGACCGCGGCTACCAGGCCTTTGTGCTCAACTATGTGACGAGCGCCACGGGCGACGTGAGCTTTCCGCACCCGCAGGCGGACCTCGCCAAGATGGTCGCTACCGTGCGCGCCAACGCCGACGAGTGGCATGTCGATCCCAAGCGCGTGTGCATCGTGGGTTTCTCGGCGGGCGGCATGATCTGCGCCTCGTTGGCAACGCAGTGGAAGACCGGACCTTTCGCGGGCCTTGCCGGGGCTCGTCCGGAGGATATTCGTCCCGACGCCGTGGTGCTGGGCTATCCGTTGCTCGACCTTGCCTATGTGCGCGATATGCAGACGCGTGACCCGCGCATCGACCTGCGCGTGCCCAAGACGGGTGGCAAGACAGGGCGCGATTTGCTCAACGACTATCTGTCGATGGTGACGGGCAGCGAGGCGACCGATGAGCACCTGGCCGACATTTGCCCTACCACGCACGTTTCGCGCCAGATGCCCCCGACCTTTGTGTGGGGCGTTTCGGACGACAAGACGGCGCCGGTCGCGCAGGTCTACCCGTTTGCGCAGCGCATGGCCGAGGAGGGTGTTGCATGCGAGATGCACGTCTTTGACCAGGGTGGCCACGGCCTTTCGCTCGGCAACGCCAATACCGCGGTCGACAACGAGGACAAGCAGGTTTCCGTCCGTCCCTGGATCCGCCTGGCCTTCCGCTTCCTGGAACGCCATATGTAAAAGTAGACTACTTGCCCGTTTCAAAAAGTCTGCTTAGAGGAGGAGCCATGCTTGAGGGTACGTATGTGGTTTTGGCCCAGACGCCGGTGGGGAGCAAGCGCGGCGAGGTGACGTTTTCACATGGGGTGAACGGCGCGCTCAGGGCAGTACTAAACGTCAGGGGTCTCAATATCGCTCTCTCGGGTGCCCGCGCTGAGTGCGATTTCTTTGAGCTCTCGGGTACTATCTCCCACGTCTTGATGGGCAAGGCGCCCTTTACATGCACGGGGTCGGTTGAGGGTGATCGACTCACTGCTACCGCGCGGTCGGGTTCCATTTCGATCTCGCTGAGCGGTATGCGCAAAGAGCTTTCGGGGCGCACCGCATAAAGTTTGCGCAGGTAAACATCGGTATTTGACTTTATATAATAGTTCAGAGCGCTATCATTTGTCGTTACGAGTTGGTTAGCCCCGGTAAACGGTTAACCGCGTCTAACGAAAGGATGAGCGCGTGAAGCTCGATACACTCGAGATTGGAAAGGACGCCGTTGTCGCATCGGTGGCATCGGACGATCAGGCACTCCGACAGCATATTTTGGACATGGGTCTAACGCCGGGCACCGAAGTCACCATGATGAAGTACGCCCCCATGGGCGACCCGCTCGAGATCCGCCTACGTGGCTACGAGTTGACGCTGCGCAAGGACGATGCCGCTCGCATCGAGCTCGTGGGTATTCACGACACCGATACGGGTCCGCGCGCTAACGCCGCAATCGGCACGACGGAGCATCCGGCCCTGGGCGAGGGAACGTATTCGCCCCGTGCGGCAAAGACGGCCGTGCCCGAGGGCGCGCCGCTGCACTTTGCCCTCGCCGGCAACCAAAACTGCGGCAAGACCACGTTATTCAACCAGCTGACGGGCTCCAACCAGCACGTCGGTAACTTTCCCGGCGTGACGGTCGACCGCAAAGATGGCACCATCCGTAACCATCCCGAGGCGAGCGTTACCGACCTGCCTGGCATTTACTCCCTGTCGCCGTACACAGGCGAAGAGGTCGTGAGCCGTCAGTTCATCCTTGACGAGCGCCCGGACGCCATCATCGACATCATTGACGCCACCAACATCGAGCGTAACCTGTACCTGACACTGCAGCTCATGGAGCTTGACCGTCCTATGGTCATCGCGCTCAACATGATGGACGAGGTGACCGCCAACGGCGGCGCCGTGGACGTCAACCTGCTCGAGAGCCTGTTGGGCGTGCCCGTTGTCCCCATTAGCGCTGCCCGCAACGAGGGCATCGGCGAGTTGGTGGACCACGCCCTGCATGTGGCACGGTTCCGCGAGCGCCCTGGTCGCCTGGACTTTTGTGCGCCCGACGGTCCGGACGGCGGTGCGCTGCATCGCTGCATCCACGGTATTGCTAACCTGATCGAGGACCATGCCGTGACGGCGCACATTCCGGTGCGTTTTGCGGCGACCAAGCTGGTTGAAGGCGATGAGCTGGTGACCGAGGCGCTTCACTTGGATCGCAATGAGCTCGACGCTATCGAGCACATCATTACCCAGATGGAGGGCGAAGCCGGCACCGACCGCCTGTCCGCGCTGGCCGATATGCGCTTTAGCTTTATCGGCGACGTGTGCGGGCGCTGCGTCGTCAAGCCGCATGAGAGCCGCGAGCACGTGCGCTCCGTCAAGATCGACCGCATCCTGACGGGTCGCTACACGGCCATTCCGGCGTTCCTGGTGATCATGGGCCTCGTCTTTTGGCTGACGTTTGGCGTGATCGGCGCGGCGTTGCAGGGACTCATGGAGGACGGCATCGCTGCCATCATCGCCTCGGCCGATGCGGGTCTCAAGGCGTTCGGCACCAACGACGTGGTGCGCTCGCTGGCTGTCGACGGCGTGCTTACGGGCGTGGGCAGCGTGCTGACCTTCCTGCCGATTATCGTCGTGCTCTTTTTGTTCCTCTCCATTCTGGAAGACTCGGGCTACATGGCACGCGTTGCCTTTGTCATGGATAAGGTACTGCGTCGCTTTGGCCTGTCGGGCCGCAGCTTCGTGCCTATGCTCGTCGGTTTTGGCTGCACCGTGCCGGCTATCATGTCGACCCGTACGCTCCCATCCGAGCACGACCGCAAGATGACGGTCATGCTCACGCCGTTCATGAGCTGTTCGGCCAAGTTGCCGGTCTACGGTCTGCTGTGCGGGGCGTTTTTCCCGCAGGCGACGGTCCCCGCCATGGTCTCGCTCTATCTGATTGGCATTGCGGTCGGTTGCATCGCGGCTTTGGTGCTCAATCGCACGGCATTTAAGGGTGACCCGGTGCCGTTTATCATGGAGCTTCCCAATTACCGCCTGCCGAGCGTCAAGACGACGGTGATGCTGGCATGGGATAAGGCCAAGGACTTTATTACCAAGGCCTTTACCATTATCTTTGCCGCTACCGTGGTCATCTGGTTCCTCCAGACGTTCGATATCCGCTTTAATGTGGTCGCCGATCAGTCGCAGAGTCTGCTTGCCGGTCTGGGTAGCATCATCGCTCCGCTGCTGGCGCCGCTCGGCTTTGGCGACTGGCGTGCGTCGACGGCGCTCGTCACCGGACTTATTGCCAAAGAGAGTGTCATCTCGACCCTCACCGTGCTTTTGGGTGCAACGTCACCCGCGGCACTGTCGACCATGTTTTCGCCGTTCACCGCCTATGTGTTCCTGGTCTTTACGCTGCTGTACCCGCCCTGCGTGGCTGCCATCGGTGCCGTTAAGAGCGAGCTAGGCGCGCGCTATGCCGTTGCCGTGTTCGCGTTTCAGGTGGCAGTCGCCTGGATTGTCGCGTTTGTCGTGCATTCGGCTGGTATATTGCTGGGGCTGGCTTAGTTATTTATTGACGGCGCAACCTCTATGTACCGAATTGTTTTCGGCCCCGCATCTGTTGCTGACGGATGCGGGGCTGTTGCTATATAATCGCCTCCGCTCAAAATGATTGGAGACGTTATATATGAGTCAGGCAAGGCAAGACGGTATCGCGCTCAAGCAGTGGCTCCCGCTTATCGGGCTCGCCTGTTGCGCGTTCGTGTTCAACACGTCGGAGTTTATGCCCATCGGCCTTCTGACTGATATTGCCGCGTCGTTCTCGCTCACCGAGGCCCAGGCAGGCATCATGATTTCGGTCTACGCCTGGGGCGTCATGCTGCTGTCACTGCCGCTTATGGTGTTTGCCTCGCGTTTTGAATTCAAGCGGATGCTGCTCGGCGTGCTCGCCGTGTTCTCCTTGGGCCAGTTCCTGTCCGCTGTGGCACCGACATATCCCATCCTGGTCTGTGCGCGCCTGGTGGTCGCCTGCGCGCATGCCGTGTTCTGGTCAGTCGCCTCGATTATGGCCTCGCGCCTGGTCGACACCCGTCACGGGGCGCTCGCCATCAGCATGATCGCCACGGGCTCGTCCATCGCACAGATCTTTGGCCTGCCGATCGGCCGCGCCATCGGCCTGGCCGTGGGCTGGCGCATGACGTTTGCCGTGGTCGGGGCTTTTTCTGCCGTCGCGGTGGTGTACCAGGCCGCCGTGTTCCCGGCCATGCCGGCGGGCGAGCGCTTTACCGTCAAACAGCTGCCCGAGCTGCTCAAGAACCCGTTCCTGATCGCGCTCTACGCGGTCACGGTTTTTATGGCGACCGGCTACTACGCGGGTTACAGCTATATCGAGCCGTTCCTGGCACAGGTCGCGCACGTCGACGCAAGCGCTATTACCATGACGTTGACGGCGTTCGGCTGCTCTGGTCTGCTCGGAAGCTGGCTGTTCGGCCGCCTGTTCGACGGGCACCGGTTCCCGTTCTTGGCTATCACGCTCTCCGGCGTGCCGGTGGCCCTGCTGCTCATGGGTCCGGTTGCACCGTCGCTCGTCGCCGTTCTCGCTGTTTGCGCGCTATGGGGCTGCTGCGCCACGGCCTTTAACGTGGCGTTCCAGGCCGAGCTTATCAAGTACACGCCGTCGGACTCGTCGGCTGTCGCCATGTCGATTTTCTCGGGCCTGTTCAATCTCGGTATTGGAACAGGCACGGCGATTGGTGGCGCCGTGGTGTCGGGCCCGGGCATCGCTTGGATCGGCTACGCGGGCGGCACGATCGCCGTCGTGGGCGTCATCCTCGCTATCACGGTGCTATTCCCGGCCATACGCCGCGCAAAGCTCGTCGCCTAATCACGTCCCCTCATCAGTTGCGGTGAAATACGGACTGCTGGGTCCAATAAACCCGGCAAACAGTCCGTATTTCACCGCAACTTAGAAAGGGGCTGGGGCAGCTAAAGAGACACGTCCCAAATTAGCTACCCTGCCGGGCATACAATGGATGTCGTTGTGTTGAGCTTACCGGGAGGTTGCTATGTGGGCATACGAGACGACGTTCTATCAGATCTATCCGCTGGGCTTTTGCGGAGCTCCGCGCGAGAACGCCGCACCCGTTGCCGAGGATGAGCTCGCCCAGGCTGCTAACGCCGTGCCCAATCCCGATGCTCCTATCATGAAAATCGCCCAATGGGCCGACTACCTGCAGAAACTCGGCGTTGGCGCTGTGCTCATCAACCCGCCGCTCGAGTCTGATAGCCACGGCTACGACACGCGCAGCCTGCGCCACATCGACCGTCGCTTGGGTGGGGATGCCGACTTTGCCGCCGTGTGCGAGACGCTGCACGCTCATGGCATCCGCGTGGTGCTCGATGCCGTCTTCAACCATGTCGGTCGTGGCTTTTGGGCCTTCCGCGATGTGCGGGAGCGCAAGTGGGACTCGCCCTACAAGGACTGGTTCCACATCAGCTTTGACGGTGACTCGTGCTACGGCGATGGCTTTTGGTACGAGGGCTGGGAGGGTCATTTTGAGCTCGTAAAGCTCAACTTGCAAAATCCTGCCGTAGTCGATTACCTGCTCGAGTCCGTGCGCCGCTGGGCCGAGGTCTTTGGCGTCGACGGCCTGCGCCTGGACGTTGCCTATATGCTCGACCGCGACTTTATGCGCCGCCTGCACGCTTTTACCCGTGAGCTCAAGCCCGACTTTGTGCTGATCGGCGAGACGCTCCACGGCGACTACAGCCAAATCGTCAACGACGAGATGCTCGACTCCTGCACCAACTACGAGTGCTACAAGGGCCTGTACTCCAGCTTTAACTCGGTCAACATGTTCGAGATCGCCCATTCGCTGCACCGTCAGTTTGGCGGCGACCCCTGGTGCATCTACCGCGGCAAACATCTGCTGTCGTTTGTCGACAACCACGATGTGCCGCGCCTGGCGAGCATCCTCACCGACAAGTCCTGTCTGCGTCCCGCCTACGGCATGCTCTTTGGCATGCCGGGCATCCCGTGCGTCTACTATGGCAGCGAGTGGGGAATTGCTGGCGAAAAGGGCGGCCCCGATGGCGACTGGGCGCTGCGCCCTGCGCTCGATGAGCCTGCGCCCAACGAGCTGACGGCGTTCATCACGCAACTCGCACACCTTCGCTCGGCCGACGACGCGGCTGCCCGTGCTCTCAACTACGGTGCCTATCGCAACGTGGTGATCCAGAACAAGCAGCTGCTGTTCGAGCGCGCCTGTGACGGCGCGACGGTACTCGTGGCGGTGAATGCCGTGGGTGAACCTTACGCCTTTGGCGCTGGCGAACTCAACGGCTCCTTCGTCGACCTGCTTGCCGACGACGCGCTCGCTGTCGAGCTGAAGGGTACCCTCGAGCTTGCGCCCTACGAGGTGCGCTATCTGTTGAGGGCCTAGGCCATGGCTGCGTCCGACGAGGGCTATCAACATATTGAGCATGGGTTTGAACCCGTGTTCGACCAGCACTCGCGCGTTTTGGTGCTGGGGTCGTTTCCCTCGGTGCTTTCGCGCGCCAATGCCTTTTATTACGGCAACCCTCAGAACCGCTTTTGGCGTGTGATGGCCGCGTGCCTCGGTGCGCCCGTGCCGCCCAACGAGGGCGATCCTTTGGCGAGTAGTGAGCCCGCGACGCTCGATGCCTCCATTGCCGCCAAGCGGGCCATGCTGCTGAACGGCGGCGTGGCCCTGTGGGATGTGATTGAGAGCTGCGACATTAAGGGCTCGAGCGACGCGAGCATTCGTAACGTTGTGCCGGCACATATCGAGCGCATTACCGATGCCGCGCCGATCGAGGTCGTTGTCTGTAACGGCGGTACGGCAGGGCGACTCTACAAACGCTACTTGCAAGATCGGACGGGGTTGCCCGCCGTCGTCCTGCCCTCGACAAGTCCTGCCAATGCCGCCTGGCGACTGGAGCGTCTTGTCGAGCGTTGGCACGAAGCCGTTGACTGGGCTGTTATTTAATTTAGATTTTTGTTTGAGCGTGGGCGCCCAGACGTTTCAGAACGCCTCGCCAGATCGGCGCGGGCACGGCTGGCTCGGCGCAAACCATGCCGTCGGCGTCGACGTTGGCGGCATTGCCGCCGCCAAGTCGCTGTGCATGCTCGACGGAACATCCCATGCGAACGGCGCCCACGAGCTTGTCCATGGCCTCAGAAAACGGTCGCCGCAAGAGTCCCATGCGCGGGGAGCGACGAAGCGCTGCGATGCCGCTGCCGCCGTAGATGGCAACGCCGCCACACCACAATTGGTCATGGCGCTCGCATACCTTGTGCAGACGAACGGCGGTCCCACGCGCCTGCTCAGTGTCCTCTTGTGCGGCTCGAATCGCGGCATAGACGCGCGTTCCCGTACTGCCAAAGCGCTCAAGCGCCTGCTCGATAGCAGCCAACGTCTTATCGTCAGCCACATCTTCAATGGCTAGCACGATGCCATCGGCAACGCTGCCGGCGTCATTTGCCTTCAAGTCGACCGGGCGGGGGAGTGCGGTGCCGGAAAGCCGGGCATAGGCGGCGATGGCATCCTGCAGGTCCCAGAGCAAAAACTCAAGATCGGCGCTATTGGGAATGCTGATATACGCAATGGTTTGCAGCGTTTTTGGTACATCGCCGCGCGCGGTCGGCTCCATGCTGCCTCCTTTCCGGTTGGTTTCCGTTTAGGTTACACCGTCCGGCGGCGCCCCGCCGCGCTATCCTAGTGCAACCCTTACGAAAGGAACGCCATGCGACTGCCCATGAATACCTCGCTTGCCACGCTCAAGCCCTCCGGTATCCGCCGAATCAACGCGCTCGCCGCCCAGCACCCGGGGTGCATTGCGCTTGCGCTTGGCGAGCCCGATTTTCCCACGCCCGATGTGATTAGCGCCGAGGTGACCGCCGCACTGGACCGCGGTGACACGCACTATCCGCCCAACAACGGTCGCTCCGCCCTGCGTGAGGCGTTATCTGCCTACATGGGGGACGCGGGCCTTACGTTTTCGGCCGACGAGGTCATCCTGACCGACGGCGCGACCGAGGCACTGTCGGCAACATTCATGGCTATGCTCAACCCCGGCGACGAGGTCGTCATCCCCACGCCGGCCTTTGGCCTGTACGAAAGCATCGTCGTGGCCAACCACGCCAAAGCGGTCTTTTTGGATACGGAGCCTGCGCAATTTCAGATTGACGAGGACGCACTTCGTGCTTGCGTGACGCCGGCGACCAAGGCCATCGTCATCTGCACGCCCAACAATCCTACGGGCTGCATCCTCAACGCGGCATCGCTCGACGCCGTGGCACACGTGGCAGAGCAGGCGGGCATCTACGTGGTCTGCGACGACGTATACAACCGCCTAGTCTATGTGGATGGCTACGAGCGCTTTGCCCAGCGCCGCCCGGAGCTACGCGAGCAGACGGTGGTCATCGAGAGCTTCTCCAAGCCCTGGGCCATGACCGGCTGGCGCTTAGGCTGGCTCGCAGCGGCAACCCCCGTCATCGCCGAGATCGCAAAAGCCCACCAATACTTAGTATCGAGCGCCGTCTCCTTTGAGATGGACGCCGCAGCGCGAGCCCTGACCGTCGACCCAACCCCCATGCTCAAAGTCTACCGAGCCCGCCGCGAACGCGTACTCGCAGCCTTAGACGCCATGGGCCTCGACGTAGTGGAACCAGCCGGCGCCTTCTACGCCTTCCCCAGCATCAAACAGTACGGCCTAACCAGCGAAGTCTTCTGCATCAAAGCCATCAAAGAGGCCAACGTAGCCCTAGTCCCGGGCGACTGCTTCGGAACCGAAGGCCACATCCGCCTAAGCTATTGTGTTTCCGACCAAGATTTGGACGAAGGCCTAAATCGCCTGTCCACCTTCATTTCAACCTTATAGCCCAACGGGACGCAACACATCAGCCCACCGACCTAAGCATTATGAGTGGGGCGCGTCGCTCAACGGACACGAGGATTCGCAGCAAAGTTACCGCAGCTCCGGTCCGAGGGGCCGGGTTGAGATTTTCGTAGATTCCGCAC
>CAJKFS010000013.1 GCA_905199225.1 uncultured Collinsella sp.
CCAGCTCGTCGGCGGCAAGCCGCACGGCACCCTCGCTATGAGCGCCCGCCTGCGTGGACAGGTGAATCTCGACCCCGGGAATCGCCGCGCGCAGCGCGCAGGCCAACCCGGCATCGGCCACAATCAGAGCATCGGCGCCCAGCTCCAGTGCATGAGCTCCCAGCGCCACCGCGTCGGACAGTTCATCGTCAAACACGAACACGTTGAGCGTCACGTACACACGCACGCCATGGGCATGCGCCACGGCACAACCGCGCGCAAACTCGTCATCCGTAAAGCCATGAGCGCTCACACGGGCGTTAAAGCCGCCCAACCCCGCATAGATGGCATCGGCACCCGCGGCGATGGCCGCAAGCATCTGGTCGAGCCCGCCCGCCGGCGCCAGCAGCTCGGGCAGCGCCGCACCGGCAGCATCCAATCTAGTCTCGTATTGTCCGCTCGGCCCCATCGCCCGAATCGCCATCGGCAAACTCCTTACCAAGGTATGCATTCACTCTGAAAAATGCCGTCTTCCAGCATACACGAGGCCTCGCGCGCCCCGTTTGGTTTATCGTGTAATAACTTATGTCCATCCTGCCCCGACGGCACATCCGCCGTCCGGCACGACATACCTGGAGGTCAATATATGGGTCCTCGCCAACGACAGGGACGCAGCCGTTCAAAGACGCATGCCCTGCCCATAATCCTGCTCTCGTTTTTGGGCTTTTTGCTTATCGCGGGCGTGGCATTTGGCATCGGCATGGTCGGCAACGTCAACCGCTGGCTGTCCGATCTGCCCGACTACACCGACGCCAACGCGTATCTGGTGAGCGAGCCCACCGAGATCGTCGACTGCAACGGCAACAAGATCGCGAGCTTCTACACGCAAAACCGCAAGTCCATCACCAAGGACGAGGTCTCCCCCTACGTGCTGCAGGGCACCGTTGACGTCGAGGACGAGCGCTTCTACGAGCACGGCGGTATCGACCTGTGGGGTATCGCGCGTGCTGCGGTGGCAACCCTCGGCGGCGGGCACGAAGGCGCCTCGACTATCACCCAGCAGCTGGTGCGCAACACCA
This sequence comes from uncultured Collinsella sp., assembly GCA_905199225.1. GTDB lineage: Bacteria > Actinomycetota > Coriobacteriia > Coriobacteriales > Coriobacteriaceae > Collinsella. The sequence goes on from CAJKFS010000013.1 coordinate 1,059, forward strand.
TTCTGCAGGAGGAGCAGTTCGACTCGACCATCGAGCGTAAGGTGCGCGAGGCCTACATCGCCATCAAGATGGAGGACATGTACTCCAAAGACGAGATCCTCATGATGTACCTCAACACCATCTACTACGGCCACGGCGCCTACGGTATTGAGGCCGCAGCTGAGACCTATCTGTCCAAGAGCGCCGCCGACCTCACCCTGAGCGAGGCCGCACTGTTGATCGGCCTTCCTAACTCGCCCTCGCAGTACGACCCCACGGTCAACCCCGACCTGGCACTGTCTCGCCGCAACAAGGTTCTCGACAACATGCTGCGCCTGGGCCACATCACCCAGGAGGAGCACGATGCCGCACAGGCCGAGCCCATCACCCTCAACGTGACCGAGATTTCGGGCAGCGGCGTCGACGTATACTCGCAGCCCTACTTTGTCGCCTATGTTAAGCAGCTGCTGGAGCAGGAGTTCTCGACCGACGTGCTCTTTAAGGGCGGCCTGACCGTCAAGACCACCATCGACCCCACGATGCAGCAGGTGGCAGAGAATGCCGTCCGCGAGCAGCTCGACACGCTCTCACTCGACGGCCTGGACATGGGCATGGTCGTCGTCGACCCCAAGACCGGCTACATCAAGTGCATGGTGGGCGGCTATGACTACAACGCCGACGAGAACCACGTAAACCATGCCACGGCCAAGCGTCCCGTCGGCTCCACCTTTAAGGCCTTTACGCTGGCAACTGCCATCCAAAACGGCATGAACCCCAACGTCACCCTCAACTGCAACTCGCCGCTCAAGGCCAAGGGCACCACGACCGAGGTCCAAAACTACGCCAACCATAGCTATGGCAACATCACGCTTAAGCAGGCGACGGCATACTCCTCCAACACCGGCTACATCCAGGTGGCGGAAGCCGTCGGCAACAGCAAGATCATCTCGCTCGTCAAAAAGCTCGGCATCGATCCCGCCAAGGACAACATCGAGGACGTTCCCGTCATGACCCTCGGCACCGGCTCGATCTCGCCGCTCGAGATGGCCGCCGCCTACGCGACGTTTGCCAACGGCGGCTACTATCGCCAGCCGATCGCCATCACCGAGATTGACTCTCGCACCGGTTCGGTGCTGTACCAGCACACCGACAATCCCTCACAGGTACTTACCGAGGGCGAGGCCGCCGCGGTCACCGATGTTCTGTCCGGCGTCATGAAGGGCGGCGGTACGGGTGCTGCCGGCGCCCTGAGCGTCAACCAGCCCTATGCCGGCAAGACGGGCACCACCGACAACACCACCAACCTGTGGTTCTGCGGCTATACCCCGCAGCTGGCGTGCGCCCTGTGGACCGGCTATTCCGCGGGCGAGATTCCCATCCAAAAATACGGCACAGACCTGCTGGGCGACAGCACCAACCTGCCTGTCTTTAAGCGGTTTATGAACACCGTTCTGACCGGTACCGAGCGCGAGGAGTTTGCGACCGGAACGGCGCCCACCTACAAGAACAACAGCGTCTGGAAGTTCTACGGCACCAACAACACCAAGAAGACGGAGAACGACGACAAGGACGAGAACGAGGACGAAGAGGAAACCACCACAACGACTACCACGACGACCACGACCACCGAGACCACGGGCGGCGACACCACCGGCGGCACCGGAACGACCGGTGGCTCGACGGGCGGCTCCACTGGTGGTTCGACCGGCGGCGATGGCGGCACGCCTACGCCCACGCCTACGCCCACTCCCGACCCCTCGCCCACGCCCGACGATACGGTCGGCTAGAAATCATCCGGCCATAAGCAACAAGGCCCCCGAGCAGCTTATTTAACTGCTCGGGGGCCTTTTTTGTTTAAAGCGACCTGATGGGCGGTCTTTATACCGGCAGACAAAAAAGGGTACCGACCAACATCGATACCCCCTTACAAGCCACTATGTCACGCACACAGTGCCGAGCGCACGACTTGCACGCCTACTTGCGAGAATTGCTCAGCTTATTGATCAGCGCCTCAAGACGCTCGCCGTCCTCGGCCGTCTGGGCAATAACCAAAATCGTATCGTTGCCGGCAAGCGAGCCAAGCACATCGGGCAACTCTGCCGCATCAACGGCGGCGGCGATGCCGGAAGCCGTGCCAGGCTGAGCCTTGATCATAACCAGATTATCGGTACGCAGAACGCCCGTTACGAGCTCGGAAACCATACGCTGCAGGTGCAGGTCCTCTGCCAGAACATAGATGCCCTCAGGGAGCTTACGCAGCCCCATATCGGCAATATCGCGAGAGACAGTCGCCTGCGTGCAATCAAAGCCCATAGCGCGGAGCTCATCGACCAGCACGCGCTGCGTGCGGACGTCCTTATTGCGCACAATATCTCTAATGGCATCCTGGCGCCCATTGCGTTTTTTAGCCATACAAACCCTCTCTCCAAAAGATGGCGGAGACAATCAATCAGTGATTGAATAGTTTAACGCTATTTGAAGGCTTTTGTGTATAAGAACGCATTTCGAAACAATTCTATGCAAATTTGTTTCGTAATGAGCCGTTTAGGCGGTTTTTGCGCCCGTCCGGTTAAGAAAAGCTGCCAGATGCGTACACATCACGCAGCGCGCGGGCTTGGCGCTGGCGATCGGCCCAAACAACAGACCGAGTCCCCGATGGTTGTCCTTGAGCGCGGCGACCATCTGACGGGTTCGAGGCGCCTCGAGCATATCACGCATGCGGGAGGAACGCTCGATTGACGACACCCCATGCGGGCTCAGACACAAATTCTCGATGCAGGCAACCAGTCCGGCAAAGTAGAACTTTTGGCTTGCCAGCTTGAGCCGACCACCGCTATCTGCTTCCGAGAGTGAGTCCGCAAGCTCGTCGAGCGCTCGAGTGTCATCGGATATCCTGGCATACATGGTGGGATCAAAAGCATCTGTAAGCTTAGGTGCCACCGCGTGGAAACAAGCGTCGCCGCAGCCGGACACGAATCGTGCCTGCGAGAGCGCATAAGCCATAAACTCAACCGTACGGTACGCCTTGCCGTGCGACAGGCATGCCTCAAGCAGCGGACGGCTATACATCACGCCAGAGGTCTGAGCGACTAGGCCGCCCAAAATCAACTGGGGCAGCCCAGTCACCATAGAAGACTCGTCTTCTATGGCAATAGAGGCAGCATCCAAGACGCGCGAATGACGCTCGCGATGCGCATCGTATCGATCGAGCGACACCGAGGGGAGCACAATGTCTACCGCAGTATCGCACGCGATATCGACCATCTTGGAAAGGGCCTGCGGAGCAAACCACTCATCGGCGTTCATGGCGATGATTTGAGAGCCGCGCGAGACAGCAAAACCGGCACGAAGACAAGCGCCGCGCTTCGCGTCCTCGACGTCAATCAAATCAATATGGATGTCCCTGTCGGCAGCAACTTGAAGCGAATGGCGCACACCAGGCGCAGCATCGCGGCAGACAACGACAATCTGCAAATCGTAGAGGTCTTGGTTCTGGATACTCTCGAGCGCGCGCATCGCATAGCTGGGCGAACCCTCGACAACGAGGATCACCGAAAGTCGCGGATGCGAACCACGTCGAACCAAGTTTTCCGTCCTCTCGACAGCGCCAAATCAAACTGTCGTTCATGGTACACCCGAGCAATAAAAGCAACGAGCCGCCTAACATGTTGCACGCCAAGAACAGATGTTGCACACGCGCAGCTCACACATGGTATGCGTTGAGAACGGGCACGCCGAGCCCTACCCTAGTCGAGCACGACGAGCTCGGCGGGGTCATAGTCAACGCCCATAAACGTAAGGCCGCAGGCAGGTGCCGTGGGGCCCGCGGCGGTACGGTCGCAGGCGTCAATAACCTCGCGCATCCACTGGGGATCGCGACGATGCATGCCAATCTCCACGAGCGTGCCCACGATCGTTCGCACCATCGAGTGCAAAAACGCATTGCCCTCGATAGTGAAGGTCAGGATATCCTCGCCAAAAGCGACCTCGTGGCCAAAATCGGCTCGCATCACACAACGGTGCGTGGGCTTGCCCACGGCCGAGGCCACCTTGCAAAAGCTCTTAAAGTCCTGCTCGCCCAAGAGCGAGGGACAAGCGGCAGCCATGGCATCGACATCCAAGGGGTAGCGATGCCACCAAACCGCGCCGCGCGAGAGCACGGGGCGCGCATCACGATCGGCGATGCGATACGTATACGTACGGGAGCGCGCGTCAAAGCGGGCGGAAAAGTCCTTACGGGCCTTGTAGACCTCGTTTATGGCGATGTCTTTGGGCAAGAGGGCATCCATAGCCCTAAGCCACCTACGGCGCGTCAGCGCCAGCTCAGCGTCCGTAACGGGCACGCTGATGTACTGCGCCACCGCGTGCACACCGGCATCGGTACGCCCCGCACACGTCAGATCGATCGGGCGACGCAGAAGCGTCTCGATAGCGCGGCGCAACTCACCCGCAACGGTCGTCTGGCCCGGCTGCTCGGCAAATCCGCTATAGGACGAGCCATCGTAGGCGACACGGAATACGAGCGTGGCATCGAGCTCTGGAATCGAATTGAAATCAGACGGCGCGGTCATGGGCGCTCCCAACAAACAGGCAATGGCATTTCGACAAAAAAAGAGGGGTACGCGAACGTACCCCTCGAATATAGCCTATGCAGACGGATTGTCTACTCAGCGGTCTCCTCAGCAGGAGCCTCCTCGGCAGCCTCGACCTTCTTGGGAGCAGCGGCCTTCTTGGGGGCCGGAGCAGCCTTCTTGGCCTTAGGCGTGCAAGGCTCGGTGACGAGCTCCATGATAACGATGGGAGCGTTGTCGCCCTTGCGGTTACCGAGCTTCATGATGCGGGTATAACCGCCGTTGCGATCCTGCCACATACCTTGGGCAGCCTTGTCGAAGATCTCGGCAACGAGCTGCTTATCGCCGAGCTTGGCGATAGCCAGACGACGAGAGTGCAGGTCGCCCTTCTTGGCCCAAGTGATGATCGGATCGACGACCGAACGCAGCGCCTTAGCGCGGGTCTCGGTGGTCTTGATGCGGTCGTTCTCGAAGAGGGCCTTAGCAAGGCTCTTCTTCATGGCCTTGGTGTGGCTCGCATCGGTGCCGAGCTTCAGGCCCTTCTTAACGTTGTGACGCATGGTCTAGTTTCTCCTCAAATATGCGAAGCATTAAGCCTTCAGGCTCAGGCCCATGGACTCAAGCTTGTCCTTCACTTCCTCGATCGACTTAACACCGAAGTTACGGATGTTGAGCAGATCGTTCTCCGAGAACTCAACGAGCTGACGGACCGAGTGAATGCTGGCGCGCTTAAGGCAGTTGTAGGAACGGACGGAAAGGTCCAGATCCTCGATCTGCTTGTCCAGCTCGGCGTTGTCGTTGGTGACCTCGGGAGCGAAGATCGAAGCCTCCTCCTCGACCTCGGGGGTCTCGGCAAGGTTCATAAAGGCGGCCATATGCTGGTTGATGATATTGGCAGCCTGGACCACGGCGTCGCGCGGGGCGATGGAGCCGTTGGTCTCGATCTCGAGGACAAGGCGGTCGTAGTCGGTGTGCTGACCGACACGGCAAGCCTCAACGAGCTTGGCGCAACGGGAAACCGGCGAGTACAGCGAGTCGACGTGGATCACACCGATGGGATCGTTGTCGCGCTTGTTGGCCTCGCCAGAAACATAGCCGCGGCCATAGCCGATGCGCATGCTCATGGTGAGATGGCCACCCTCGGTGAGCGTAGCAATGTGCTGCTCGGGGTTGACCAGCTCAAACTCGGACGGAATAAAGAAGTCCGCACCGGTGACCTCGCAGGGGCCGTCAACCGAGATGGTGGCGGTCGCCTCGTCGGTCGTGCCGAGAGCCCTGAAGACAAGACCCTTGACATTCAGGACGATGTCGGTGACATCCTCGACCATGTTAGGGATGGTCATGAACTCGTGCTGCGCACCATCGATCTGAATAGCCTCGACGGCGGCACCCTCGAGCGAGGACAGAAGAACGCGACGAAGGGAGTTACCCAGCGTATCGCCGTAACCACGCTCGAGCGGCTCGACGGAGACACGAGCAGACGTCTCGTTGATCTCTTCGACCTGAACCTGAGGCCTAATGAATTCTGACATGTATTACCTCCAGCCTCAGCAGCCCGGATGGACTACTTAGAGTAGAGCTCGACGATGAGCTGCTCGTTGATATCACCGCTGATCTGCTCTCGCGTCGGCAGAGCGAGCACGTTACCAGACAGCTTCTCGATATCGACCTCGAGCCAGCCAGGGACCTCAAAGCGCTCGGAGGAAATCAGGGCCTCCTTGATGGGGAGGAGGTCACGGAACTTCTCGCCGACAGCGACGACGTCGCCGGCCTTGACGCGGTAGGACGGGATGTCCACGCGCTTGCCGTTCACGGTGAAGTGACCGTGACGGACGGACTGACGAGCCTCTTTGCGGGTGCGGGCGAAGCCAAGACGGAAGACGACGTTGTCGAGGCGAGACTCAAGAATGATCATGAGGTTCTCACCGGTGACGCCGTTCATCTTACGGGCCTTGTTGAAGTAGCCGTGGAACTGCTTCTCCAGAACGCCATAGATGAACTTGACCTTCTGCTTCTCGCGCAGCTGCATGCCGTACTCAGATTCCTTGCGACGGCGCTTGGGCTGACGGATAGATTCCTTCTTGCTGCTGTAACCGAGCTCAGCGGGATCGATCCCGAGCTGACGGCAGCGCTTAAGAACAGGAGTCCTGTCGATTGCCATATTGATACGATCCTTTCAGTTACACGCGGCGACGCTTCTTGGGGCGGCAGCCGTTGTGCGGAATGGGGGTCTTGTCCTGGATGCTCGAGACCTCGAGGCCAGCAGCCTGGAGGGAGCGGATGGCGGTCTCACGACCGGAGCCGGGGCCCTTGACGAAGACGGAAACCTTCTTCATACCGTGCTCCATGGCCTGCTTGGCAGCAGCCTCGGCAGCCATCTGGGCAGCGAACGGCGTGGACTTACGGGAGCCCTTGAAGCCCACCTGGCCAGCCGACTTCCAGGAAATGACGTTGCCCTGGGGATCGGTGATCGAAACGATCGTGTTGTTGAACGTAGAACGAATGTGAGCCTGGCCCACGGAAATGTTCTTACGGTCCGCGCGCTTCAGACGGGCAGCGCGAACGTTCTTCTTAGCAGTAGCCATCTATCTAGCGCTCCTTATTTCTTCTTCTTAGCACCGATCTGACGCTTCGGGCCCTTGCGGGTACGAGCGTTAGTGTGGGTGCGCTGGCCGCGGACCGGGAGGCCCTTGCGGTGACGAAGGCCGCGGTTGCAGCCGATGTCCATAAGGCGCTTGACGTTCTGGTTGCGCTCACGGCGGAGGTCGCCCTCAACCATGATCTGGTTCTTATCGATATAATCGCGGATGGCGTTAACCTCATCCTCGGTGAGGTCCTTAACGCGCGTATCCACGTTAACGTTGCACTCGACGCAAATCTTCGTCGCAGTGGTGCGGCCGATGCCGTAAATGTAGGTCAGACCGATCTCAACGCGCTTCTCACGCGGGAGGTCGACACCATTAATACGGGCCAACGTAGTCTCCTCTCTTAACCCTGACGCTGCTTATGACGGGGGTTCTCGCAAATGACGAGGACCTTGCCATGGCGCCTAATGATTTTGCACTTATCGCACATCTTCTTGACCGAAGGACGTACCTTCATCGTTCTTCCTTTCGGTAGCGCTCAAACTACTTCCCTACTATCTACTCGCCCAGCCGCAGGCGTTTAAAACTATGGCTGGTCTTCACACACAATCCGACCGTAGGTTGAGCTAAGCCTGCAGTCGGAAATGGAGTGCGTGTATGCGTGCCGCTATTTGTAGCGATAGGTGATGCGGCCGCGGGTCAGGTCGTACGGGGAAAGCTCCACGACAACCCTGTCACCGGGGAGAATACGGATGTAATTCATTCGGATCTTGCCAGAAATGTTGCACAGAACCGAATGACCGTTCTCGAGCTCGACCTTAAACATGGCGTTGGGCAACGGTTCCTTTACCGTACCCTCGAGCTCAATTGCGTCTTCCTTCTTCACAAGCAATCATCTTTCTCTAGAAAACGACAGCGATTGAGTATTCTACAACACGTATGCACGCATCGTAATAACTTCGTAATGGCTCCACAACTAAGTGGAACTTGTTACATTTCTCCGCCTTGGAGGGAGCACCAAGCACCTTGGGCATCCGTGGTGAGAATCACCGGACCATCATTGGTAATGGCGACGGTGTTCTCGTAGTGCGCGGCGGGCAGGTGATCGTTGGTCGTAACAATCCAACCGTCGGAGCCCGTGCTCACATGGTTGGAACCCATCGTAACCATCGGCTCGATGGCAATGACCATGCCGGCCTGGAGGCGAACGCCCCTCCCCTTCTTTCCATAGTTAGGAACGTTGGGGTCCTCGTGCATCACGCGGCCAATGCCATGGCCTACATAATCACGAAGCACACTGTAACCGTGAGACTCGGCGAGGGACTGAACGGCATAACCGACGTCCCCGATATGGTTACCGGGAACAGCCTGCTCGATGGCAGCCTTAAGGCAATCGCGCGTGACCTCGCACAAAGCCTTGGCTTCGGGCGTGGGGGTGCCGACGAAAAACGTCCAAGCGTTATCGCCGACCCAACCGTCGACAACGGCTCCCGTATCGATGGAGATGATATCGCCATCGCGCAGGATCATGTCGGGGTTGGGAATACCGTGGACCACGGCATCGTTGATCGATGCGCAAATGGTCCCCGGGAACCCGCCGTAACCCTTAAAGGCCGGGGTGCCGCCATGCATGCGGATAATCTGCTCCGCGAGCTGATCGAGCTCAAAGGTGGAAACGCCGGGGCGCACCATGGCTCCAACGTGGCGGAGCGCCATCTTAGATAGCGCTCCTGCCTTCTTCATCTGCTCGATTTGCGTTGCAGACTTAATCTTGATCATAGACCGAGAGCCTCTTTGACATCCCCGTACACGGTCTCGCGAGCCTGGTCACCGTTGACCGACTTGAGCAGACCCTGGCCACGATAGTAGTCGACGAGCGGGCTCGTGGACTTCTCGTAGACGTCGAGACGGTTCTTGATGGTCTCGGGCTTGTCGTCGTCGCGCTGATACATCTCGCCGCCACACTTGGGGCAGGTAGCATCGGCAGCGGTGCCGGTGTAACCGCATGCGCGGCAGGTGCGACGCGAAGACAGACGATCGATAATGACCTCGGGGGCCACATCGACCAGAAGGGCGCAATCGATCTCGCGACCCATGGCGGAGAGCTCGGAATCGAGCGTCACAGCCTGGGCGGTGTTGCGCGGGAAGCCGTCGAGGATGAAGCCCTGCTGGGCGTCATCGGCGGCAAGACGCTCCTTGACAAGGTCGATCACGAGCTGGTCGGGAACGAGCTCGCCAGCGTCCATGTACTTCTTAGCCTGAATACCAAGCTCGGTGCCACCCTTGACGGCAGCACGCAGCAGGTCGCCCGTGGAAATATGGGCGACGCCAAACTCGGCGACGAGCTCCTGTGCGACGGTGCCCTTACCGGCACCCGGAGCTCCGAGCAATACGAGGTTCATGAGCAATCCTCCTCTAGCCTATTTAAAGAATCCATCGTAATCATACATCTTGATCTGGCCTTCGAGCTTATCGACCGTGTCGAGCACGACGCCGACCATGATGAGGATGGACGTGCCGCCAAATGCCTGGATCAGATGGTTACCCGTGAAGGAGAAGATGATCGAAGGCACGATGGCGATGAGCGCCAAAAAGACAGCGCTGGGAAGCGTGATCTTGTTGAGCGCGTTCTTGATGTAGGCCGCGGTAGCCCTACCCGGACGGACGCCCGGAATAAAGCCGCCCTGCTTCTTAAGGTTATCGGCCGTGTCATCGGGGTTGAACACCATGGAGGTGTAGAAGTACGCGAAGAACACGATGAGGACAACGTTAAGCACCCAGTTGAGCCAACCGGTCGAAAGCGCGGAGGCAACTGCCTGGATCCAGCCGATGCCGGGGAAGAACACGGCAATCTGAGCCGGGAAGTACAGCAGCGCCGAGGCGAAGATGATCGGCACGACACCCGCGGTGTTGACCTTGATGGGCAGGTAGGTGGTCTGGCCACCCATCATGCGACGGCCCACGACGCGCTTAGCGTAGGAGACCGGGATGCGGCGCTGGCCGCGCTCAAGGAAAACAATCAGCGGGATAACCAGCAGGATGATGGCGCAGATGATCACCATGGTGATGATGCCACCGGCATTGCCCTCGGTGCTGGAGAAGATAGCCTGCGGCAGACCGGCCATGATGTTCGCAAAGATGATCAGCGACATGCCATTGCCGATACCGCGCTGGGTGATGAGCTCACCGATCCACATGATCAGCATGGCGCCCGCGGTGAGCGTGCCGATGATCATGAGGTCGAAGATGATCTCGGGAGCGCCGGCGCCATTAAAGCTGATGCCGAAGCTCTTAAAGAGGAAGAGGTAACCCACGGAGTTGAGGATTGCCAGAGCCAGGGTGAGGTAACGCGAATACTGCGTAATCTTTGTCTGACCGACCTCGCCCTCGCGGGCAAGCTCATGCAGGGAAGGCACGACGGCCTGGAGCATCTGGAGGATGATCGAGCTGGTGATGTAAGGCATGATGCCCAGCGAAAACACCGACACATAGCTCAACGCGCCGCCAGAGAAAAGATTCAGGAGGGCCATAGCACCTGCGGCGACCGAATTGTTATCGGTCGAGAAAAGGCCCAGCATCCCCTGGAAGGGAATGCCGGGCACAGGAACGTGCGCACCAATGCGGTACACGACGAGCATAGCTATGGTAAAAAGAATCTTTTCGCGCAATTCTTTGATGCGGAAAGCATTCTTAAGACCATTTAGCACGGCAGCTCGACCTTTCCGCCGGCGGCCTCGATCTTGGCCTGCGCAGAAGCGCTGACCTTGTCGACCTTGACCGTGAACTTCTTGGTGAGCTCACCATTGCCGAGCACCTTGACGGGCTCGAACTCGCTCTTGGTGATGCGAGCGGCCTTAAGAGCGGCACCGTCGATCACAGCGCCGTCCTCGAACTTACGCTCGAGACGCTCAACGTTAACAGCGGTGTACTCGATACGACGGGGGTTGCGGAAGCCCGGAAGCTTGGGCAGGCGCATAGCCAGCGGAGTCTGGCCACCCTCGAAGCCGGCACCCTTGGTGCCGCCAGAGCGGGAACCCTGGCCCTTCTGGCCGCGGCCAGAAGTGGTGCCGTGACCCGAAGAATTGCCACGGCCGACGCGCTTGCGGTTCTTGGTGGAACCGGGCGCGGGAGTAAGATCGTGAAGCTGCATTTGCTACTCCTCTACAATCTCGACAAGGTGCTTGACCTTGAAGATCATGCCGCGGACGGACTCGTTGTCAGCAATCTCGCGAACCTCGCGGATCCTGTGGAGACCGAGGGCACGGACAGTACGGACCTGGTCCTGCTTGCAACCGTTGGTGCTGCGGACCTGCTTGATCTTGATGGTGTCAGCCATGCTTAGTTCTCCTTACCGACGAACATCTCGGAGACCGTCAGGCCACGGCGAGCCGCGACGTCCTCAGGGCTGGAGAGCTCCTTGAGGCCCTCGACGGCAGCCTTGATGATGTTGAGGCCGTTGTCGGTACCGAGGGACTTGGACAGGACGTTCTTGATGCCAGCAAGCTCAAAGAGGGGACGCACAGCGCCGCCGGCGATAACGCCGGTACCCTCGACAGCGGGCTTGATGATGATGCGGCCGGCACCAAAGTGGCCGAGAACCTCGTGCGGGATGGTGCCCTGCTCGGTCACCGGCACGTGGAACATGTTCTTCTTGGCATCGAGAGATGCCTTGGAGATGGCCATGGGCACCTCAGCGGACTTGCCCATGCCAACGCCGACGTTGCCCTTGCCGTCGCCAACGACGACGAGAGCGACGAGGCTCATGCGACGACCACCCTTGACGGTCTTCGACACGCGGTTGATGTAAACGACGCGTTCCTCGAACTCGGAGGCCTCGCGCTGCTGCTTCTGATTACGAGCCATGTGCTACATACCTCCTAGAACTCGAGACCGGCGGCACGAGCACCGTCGGCGAGGGCCTTGACGCGGCCATGGTAGATACGGCCACCGCGATCGAAGGCGACCTTGGTGATGCCGGCCTCGATGGCGCGCTTGCCAACGAGCTGACCGACCTTCTCCGCAGCCTCCTTGTTCGAGGTGTGGGTGCCCTTGAACTCGGCCTCGAGGGTCGAGGCAGAGACGAGCGTCAGGCTGGAGCCCTTGCTGTCGTCGATGATCTGGGCATAGATGTTGGCGTTAGTACGGGTCACGCGAAGACGCGGACGCTCGGAGGTACCCGAGACCTTGCCGCGAACACGACGCTGACGACGCTTGAGGCCTTCCAGCTTCGCCTTATGCTTGTTCATACGTAAACTCCTAAAAAGGTTGATCTTGCCAGCACCTGACGGGGTGCTGGTCTTATGCGAGTGAGTCGGTTACGACTACTTGGCGGCCTTACCCAGCTTGCGGCGGATGTGCTCGCCAACGTAGTGGATACCCTTGCCCTTGTAAGGCTCGGGAGGACGATGGCCGCGGATCTCAGCGGCGATCTGACCGACCTGCTGCTTGTTGATACCCTTGACGTTCACGTGGGTGTTGTCGGGAACCTCGAAGGTGATGCCCTCGGGAGCCTCGACGATCACGGGGTGCGAGAAGCCCAGGGAGAACTCGAGGTTCTTGCCCTTCTGCTGCACGCGGTAACCGACGCCGGCGAGCTCGAGCTTCTTCTCGAAGCCCTCGGAAACGCCAACAACCATGTTGTGGATGAGGGCGCGGGTGAGGCCGTGGCGGGCACGGGTCTCACGCTCGTCGTCGGGACGGGAAACGGTGAGGACGTTGTCCTCGACGTTGATAGCGAGCTTCTCAAAGACATCGAGCTCGAGCTGGCCCTTGGGGCCCTTGACGACAACGTTGTTGCCGTTGACTGCCACTTCGACTCCGGCGGGAATCTGGACAGGCTTATTACCGATACGAGACACGGTGATCTCCTTTCCTTCTACCTACCGAGCGAATTACCAGACGTAAGCGATGATCTCGCCGCCGACGTTGTGCTTGCGAGCATCGCGGTCGGTCATGACGCCATGGCTGGTGGAAATAATGGCGGTACCAAGGCCACCGCGGACGCGGGGCATGTCGGCAACGCCGGTGTACTTACGCAGGCCCGGCTTGGAAATGCGGCGGATGCCGTTGATGACCTTAGCCTTCTTGGGACCATACTTAAGCGTGATGTGCAGAGTCTTCTGGGGAACGGTGTCCTCGACATCGTAGCCCTCGATGTAGCCCTCCTCGTGCAGAACACGAGCGATCTCGACGAGCTTCTTGCTGCTCGGCATGGAGACCGTGGCCTTGTTCACAGAGTTAGCGTTACGGATGCGCGTAAGCATATCTGCGATCGGGTCTGTAAGGTTCATACAGATTCTCCTTCGTTCTTGATGAACACGTGCTCTTGGTTCTTCGCCGCCCTTAACGGCAAAGCCTTTTTAGCGCGTTTTCCCTGTTCCAAACTGATGCTTGAAACGCTGGTAGTGACTTACCAGCTGGCCTTCTTAACGCCGGGAAGCTCGCCCTTGAGTGCAAGCTCGCGGAAGCAGACACGGCACAGGCCGAACTTGCGGTACACAGAGTGCGGACGGCCGCAGCGCTGGCAGCGCGTGTACTCACGAGTAGAGAACTTCTGCTTGCGATTGCACTTGACGATCATCGATGTCTTAGCCACTTATATCCTCCTCACATAGAGTATTGTTCGCCCCAAGCGCCGCCCCCTTGTGGGAACGGCGCTTATAGGGCAGGTGAACCTATTTCTTGAACGGGAAACCGAAGGCGTCCAGAAGGGCCTTGGCCTCCTCATCGGTGTTGGCGGTGGTCACGAAAGTGATGTCCATACCACGCTGGTGATCGACGGAGTCGAAGTCGATCTCGGGGAAGATGAGCTGCTCGGTGACGCCCATGGAGAAGTTACCACGGCCGTCGAAGCTCTTGGCGGAGATGCCGCGGAAGTCGCGGATACGGGGGATCGCGACGGAGGTCAGACGATCGAAGAACTCCCACATACGGTCGCCACGCAGGGTAACCTTGCAGCCGATCGGCATACCGGCGCGCAGGCGGAAGGTAGCGATGGACTTGCGGGCACGGGTGATCATCGGCTGCTGACCGGTGATGGCGCGCAGGTCGCGCACGGCACCGTCGATGGCCTTGGAATCGGTAGCGGCCTCGCCGACACCCATGTTCACGACGATCTTCTCAAACTTGGGGATCATCATGACGTTCTCGTACTGGAACTTGTCCTGAAGCTGCTGCTTGACCTCGTTGTTGTACTTGGTCTTCAGACGCGGCACATACTTCTCTTCTGCCATTGTTCACTCCTTCTTGGGGTTTTAAGCACGGGGCGTGGCCACGATGGGTTGTCCTCGTGCCTCCTGGCTGCATCCGCGCCGCTCATGGCATTTTGCGGTTTGGACTCGACGCAGCAGGAGCCGACAAAACAATCGGTACTATACGCGCATCGGGAGCGTATTTCCAGAAAAACCTCGTCTGCCTGCACAACTCCACAACTCCCCCGCACAAATGGATCCCAAAAAGCAGTTGCGGTGAAATAGGGACTGTTTGGCGGCCTAACAGGCTTAAACAATCCGTATTTCACCGCAACTTATTGGTGGGGATGCGATTAGCGCTTGCGGGGGACGAGTTTGGTGCGGCGCAGGTGAATCATCTCGGCGGCGATGGAGATAGCGATCTCCTCGGGGTCTTCGGCCTGGATGGCAACGCCGATCGGCAGGTGCAGCTCGTCGATCTGGTCCTGCGTAAAGCCCTCCTGCTCCAGGCGGGCGCGCACAAAGGCCGTCTTGCGACGCGAGCCCAGACAGCCCAGGTAGGCGGGCTTGGCGTGCATCGCCTGAATCACCACGTCGATATCGGACTTGTGGCCTGCTGTGGCCACGACCACCAAGTCGCGCGGACCGATGGGACACAGCTCGCTCAGGTTCTTGTAATCGACCAAGCGACGATCGTAGACACCGGGCACCCATTCGGGCGTCAGCGTGCCGGGGCGGTCATCGCACGCCACAACGGCAAAGCCCGCCGCCGTGAGCACCCGCGCTGTCGCAGCGCCCACGTGTCCGCAGCCAAAGATATAGGTCAGGCCCTCGGGGCAGAGCGTCTCGATGTGCGCCGGGGGAATCTCGGAGGCGGCGTTGGTGTAGGTGACCTTACTCCCCTCCTCCACCAACGAAAGCTCGGGGCAGCCGGCAATGGTATGGCGCGATGCCCCACCATGGTACTCGGCCACATCGCCCTCGAGCGCGTTTGCGATAAACGGTTCAAAGTCGATGACAAAGTCGCCGATGCGTCGATATGCCAAGACGTCGGCAACCGACTGGAACAACGGCACCTGCGATACATCCAGGTGCAGATAGCACAGGCAGATGGCTCCGCCGCAAATCATGCCGGTATCGGAGTTCTCGCCGCCCATGGTGTAGCGGACCAGACGCGACTGTCCCGCGCTCAAGAGCTCGCGCGCCTCGTCCAGCGCAAAGAGCTCAATCTTGCCGCCGCCGATGGTGCCCGCTTGACTGCCATCGGCAAAGACGGCCATCCAAGCGCCCACGCCGCGCGGCGATGACCCTGCCGTGCCGGCCACCACCACCAGCTCGCACGTCTTACCGGCCTTCAGAGCGCCAAGCGCAGCATTCACCACATCGAGCTTTTCCATTGCAATTTCCTATCCCTGGAATACACCGGTGAGCATGGCGAGCGCCTCGAGCACGCCGCCGCCGACCGACGTCGCCTTGTCCGAAATATAGTTGATATAGCTGGCATCGCCGCGTGGGTCGACGTCGGCGCACTTAAAGCCCTCGGCCACCTGAACGCCGTCGGCCAAAAGGCCGCGCAAGCAGCCGTCGATCTGCGTGACCATGGGAGTATCACCCGCATACCCGATCACATCGCCGGCACTCACGATGTCGCCGATCGCGCGGTCGGACCTAAACACGCCGGCGGCGGAGCTGTGGATAACGCGCTCCTTGCCATAGCCGGCGATCACACCCGGCACGCCCGTATTGGGCTGGGGCGAGCCCTGGGTGATGACGCGGCCGAGGAAATGCCCACGCATGGTCTCGACCACGGCATCGCAATCGACCGGCGCGGTAAAGCCCGGCCCCACGGCGATGACGACAGGCGCCATATCGCGCGTGGTGCCCAAGTTGCGCTTGGCCAGAATCGCGTCGACCACGGCAGCGGGTTTAAGCTCATCGAGCATCTTGGCCTGGGGGTCCATCACAACGGCAACATCCCCCGCCTCGGTAATCTCAAGCGCCTCGGCCGGCGTCTGCGCCAAGCGGGCTCGAATGCCCTCGACCTGGACCTCGCCCAAGCGAATGGCCTCGCAAAAACTGATTGTGCGACGGATGCACGTGGGGACCGCGATATCGGCCATGACGACCGACACGCCGGCGCGCACCAAGCGAGCGGCGACGCCCGTGGCGATATCGCCGGCGCCGCGAACATAAACGAGCATTCCCGGGGCACCTCCCTGTGCTACGGTTTGGGCAGAGCAAAAGCGGTTCGACCGCTACTCTGATGATTATTTATTATCACAGTATTATACGGCGGTGAACAGATGGAAACGGTTAGCGGCAACCTTGCCTCGGCGCTCAGGATCGAGCCGGGCATTACCGCGATTATCGGCAGTGGCGGCAAGTCGACGTTGCTAAAGGCGCTGGGTCTTGAGCTCATGCGCGCTGGCGGCCGCGTGCTCCTCTGCACCACCACGCATATGTTTCCCGTCGCCGGCGTGCCATGGGACGGGTCGAACCGTCGCCTGGACGCCGCGCCTTGGAAGCCGGGCGCCGCACATGTCTCTGGTTGCACCTGCGAGGCCTGCGCGGGCCTTGCGCGCGGAAGCATCTGTCAGGCAGGCGTCTTGGACCCGGAGACAGGCAAGCTCTCCGCCCCCGCCGAGCCACTCGGCGAGCTGGCACAGCGCTTTAACTACGTCTTGGCCGAGGCGGACGGCAGCAAGCGACTCCCGCTCAAAGCCCACGCCGCCTGGGAGCCGGTGATTCCCTCTGGCACCGCCAACATCGTCTGGATCGTCGGCGCCTCGGGGCTCGGCAAGCCCATCAACGAAGCCGTCCACCGCCCCGAGCTCTTTTGCGAGCGTTGCGGCTGCGAGCTCACCGACATCGCCACACCCGAGCGCGTCGCCCAGGTGCTCAATGCCGAGATGCAGGCGCTGGGACTCTGCACCGCACGCGTCATGCTCAACCAAGTCGACACGCTCAACGACCCGGCTATGACAGGACGCTTTGAGGCCGCCCTCGGCCGCCCCATCGTCGTCGGCAGCCTCAAGTAGCCGGCGCCACCCCGGCGCCCTTTCTGCTAACGAGGCACGTAGCGACCGGGCTGGGCTCCGGTGGGCTCGCCGTCGCGCGCCACCAGCACGCCGTTGACGTAGACAGCCTTGGCGCGGCCATGTGCCTCAAAACCCTCGAGTGGCGTGTAGTCCACAGCCTGATGCTGCGTCGCCGCGCGAATGGTCCAGCGCGCCTGGGGATCCCACACGCACACATCGGCATCGGAACCCTCGGCAAGACAGCCCTTGCGCGGGTACATGCCAAACACGCGTGCCGGGTTCTCACTCATCAGGCGGCAGAGGTCTTCGGGGCCCAGCTGCCCCTCAAAGCTCGTGGCAATCGCAACGGGACGATGCTCCACGCCGGGCCCGCCGTTGGGAATCGCGCGGAAGTCGTCGCGCCCGCGGTCCTTTTGCCCGTGCAGATTAAAGCTGCAGTGGTCGGTGGCGATGGTATCGATCTCGCCGGCCACAAGCGCCTCGCGCAGGGCCGCACGGTCGCCGGCATGGCGCAGCGGCGGACTCATCACATACTTGGCACCCGCAAAGCCGTCCTCTCCCTGCTCCAAATAGCAGGTGTCGTCGAGCATCAGATATTGAGGGCAGGTCTCGACATAGATGTTCTTCTGCCCGCGCGCCTTGGCGGCACGGATGGCCTCGAGCCCCAGCTTGGTCGAAAGGTGCACCACGTTGACCGGAGCGTCCCCGGCCAAGTGCGCCAGATACAGCAGGCGGCTCACGGCCTCGGCCTCACACACGTCCGGACGGCTGAGCGCATGCCCCTCGGGCCCATGAATCCCCTGCTCGTACACGCGCTTCTGCAGTTCATTCACCAACGTGCCATTCTCACAATGCACGCACAGTATGCCGCCCAGGCGCTTGAGCTCCTCCAGCACCTCGAGTGTCTCGGCATCGTCCAAGCGCAGGTGGTCGTAGGCAAAGTAGGTCTTGAACGACGATACGCCCGCCTCGCGCATGGCCGAAAGATCAGCGCGGTTGCGCTCATTCCACTCGGCGAGTGCCATATGAAAGGCGTAGTTTGCCGTGCAGGTGCCGTCGGCGCGATGACGCCACTCGGCCAAGGCATCGGGCATGGTCACGCCGCGATCGGCCGTCGCGTAGTCCACGATGGTCGTCGTACCGCCGCAGGCAGCCGCACGCGTGCCGGTCTCAAAGCTATCGGCTGTCCAATCCATGCCGGTCCAGCACTGCATATGCGTGTGGCCGTCGATAAAGCCGGGGAACACCCAGCAGCCCGCGGCGTCCTCGACGGTATCGTCGGCGCCCGGCTCAATCGCTGCGGCGATCCGCACGATCTTATCGCCCTCCATGGCAAGATCGGCGCGGCGAAGCCCCTGGGGCGTCACGAGCGCGCCGTTTTTGATGATGATCATAATTGCTCCTTATTGATTGATGCAGTTGGCCACGTGATCAAAATACGAGCAGGCGGCAATATGCTCCGTTATGCGTCGCTGTCCCTTGACGGTATCGACGTCCCACAGCTCGTAGGCACGCGCTTCGACCAGCGCAACGTCGACGCGACCTTTGAGAATCGAGCCCCCGCCGTCTTTGCCCTCAAGACACATAAGTGCATCGAACAGTTCCGCCGGAAAGAGCACCGGGCTCGAAGGCTCACCGTTGCACGCAAGACGCACCGGATGTTTGCGGCCACGCTCGTCAAATGCACGAACCATAGCCTCAAAAGAATCCGAACTCACGAGCGGCTGGTCGCCCGGCAAAAAGAGGCAACCTTTCCAGTTGCGTTCGACTCCCCACGAAAGGCCCGCACGGACGCTTTCGCTGCGCAGCTCGCCATCGTGCAGCACGCACGGGCAATGCTTGTCCTCGCAAATCTGAGCGACCTCGGGCCAACGCGTCGAAACCACGACGTCAAAGCCCCGGGGAACCGAATCTATGGTCCGGGCAATCAGCGGCTCGCCATAGATATCGGCAAGCATCTTGTTAGAGCCAAACCGCTTGCCCTCGCCCGAAGCCATAATGACGCATCCAAGTTTCATGGTGATACCTCCCCTGAAACCATCGTACCCATAACTCGCGCCGCGGGCATCTACATCGAAAGCGCTTATCCCGCACGCCCGCGATGCAAAAAGGGGCACCCCGCCGGTTGGCAGAGCGCCCCCTTTACATGGCTTACCTCAACCCGGCTTTAGGCCTGGAGCCAACGGGCGGTGTTGCGCTCGTCGAGGGCCTTGAGGGTAGCGGCGGGATCGGCAACCTTTTGCAGGAACATCATGGCTGCGATGGCGTACGGCTTGTAGCTGGCCTCCTTGTACATGCCCACGCGGTGCATGTCGAAGACGTCGGCGTTGACCTCGCCGTGCTCGCAGGAGACACCGGAGATGTCGGCGGGCAGCGGGTGCATAAAGATGGTGTCCTGGCCGTTGGCAGTCTTCTCCATGAGCTCGGTCGTGGAGCACCAATCCTGATGGGTGGCGTTCTGGGCGAGCAGCTCCTTCTCGAGCGCAGCGATGCCGGCGTCGTCGCCCTCGGCGTACAGATTGGTACGCTTCTCCATGGCGGCAAACGGAGCCCAGCTCTTGGGGATCACGATGTCGGCGCCCTCGAAGGCCTCGGCCATGGTGTTGACCTGCTTAAAGGTGGTGCCGGACTCGGCGGCATAGCCCTTGGCGCGCTCGACGACCTCGGGCATGAGGTCGTAGCCCTCGGGGTGGGCCAGGGTGACGTCCATGCCAAAGCGGGGCAGCAGGCTGATCAGCGACTGCGGGCAGGACAGCGGCTTGCCGTAAGAGGGCGAATAGGCCCAGGTGACGGCAACCTTCTTGCCCTTGAGGTTCTCAAGGCCGCCAAACTCGTTGATGAGGTAGAGCATGTCGGCAGAGGACTGCGTGGGGTGATCGGAGTCGGACTGCAGGGAAATGAGCGTGGGACGGTGATCCAGAACGCCGTCCTCGTAAGCCTGCTGGACAGACTCGGAGACCTCGGCCATGTAGGCGTCGCCCTTGCCGATGTACATGTCGTCGCGGATGCCGATGACGTCGGCCATGAAGGAGATCATGGTAGCGGTCTCGCGGACGGTCTCGCCGTGAGCGATCTGGGACTTCTTCTCGTCCAGGTCCTGCAGCTCAAGGCCGAGCAGGTTGGCGGCCTTAGAGAAGGAGAAGCGCGTACGGGTGGAGTTATCGCGGAACAGGGAGACGGCCAGGCCCGAGTCGAAGATCTTGGACGAGACGTTGTTCTCGCGCAGCTCGCGCAGGGCGTCGGCGACGATGTAGAGAGCCTTGAGCTCATCGGTGGTCTTATCCCAGGTGTGCAGGAAGTCGCTGCCGTACATACCCTTAAAATCGAGGCCGTTCAGCTGCTCGACGAGCTCGGTAAACTTGGCGTCCATGTAAATGTCCTTTCTAAAGGTGAAACGATCGCAATGAGTAGATGTGCTCCGGCATGCGCGTGTGGCTAGAACATGCAGAGCGCTATGACGAGGACCCGCTACCGTTGAGGAAGCATGGGAGATAACGACCGCGGGCCCCAAGTCAACAGGAGGCGCCGGGGGCATAAACTGTCCCCGGCTCAACAAAATCGAGGAATGGGACTAGTCGATCTTGTTGTTGGTCAGACCGGCGCGGAACACGGTGGCGTCGCCATCGGCCTGGCTCGGATCGTAGAGGTTCAGGGCAGCCACATACATGGCGGCAGCGGTGACCAGGTCGTCCTTGTAGGTGACCTCGTTGGGAGCGTGAGCCTGAGACTCGGCACCCGGGCCAAAGCCCACGCAGGGGATGCCGTAGCGGCCCTGGATGGAGACGCAGTTCGTGGAGAAGGTCCACTTGTCGCACAGCGGGCGACCGGTGCGCTTGTCCATGCTGGGCTCGCAGCCGATGCGCTTGTCACCAAACATGGCCTTGTGGGCGTCGACGAGGGCCTTGACGTGCGGAGCGGTCTCCTTGTTGATCCACGTGGGGAAGTAAGCCTCGGTCTCGTAGACCTCGCCGGTCCAGGACGGACGGTCGTACATGTACATGGAGACCTTCACGTCGTCACCGTACTTCTTGGCTGCCGGCAGGTTGCGGATCTCGTCCAGGCAGGACTCCCAGGTCTCACCGGCGGTCATACGACGGTCGATGGAGATGGCGCAGGAGTCGGCCACGGCGCAGCGGCTGGGGCTGGTGTAGAAGATCTGGCTGACGGTGCAGGTGCCGCGGCCCAGGAAGCGGGCATCCTCGAAGTGCTCGGGATTGTACTTGGGGTCGAGCATCTTGACGAGACCCTTGATGTCGGTCGACTCGTCGCAGCCGTTGTTGTTGAGGGCGCGGACGTCGGCGATGATGTCGGCCATCTTGTAGATGGCGTTGTCGCCGCGGTCGGGAGCGGAGCCGTGGCAGGAGGTACCGTGAACGTCGACGCGGATCTCCATGCGGCCGCGGTGACCGCGATAGATGCCGCCGTCGGTGGGTTCGGTGGAAATGACGAACTCGGGCTTAATGCCATCCTTGTTGTAGATGTACTGCCAGCACATGCCGTCGCAGTCCTCTTCCTGGACGGTGCCGACGACCATGATCTTGTAGCCCTCGGGGATGAGGCCCATGTCCTTCATCATCTTGGCAGCGTAGGTAGCAGAAGCCATGCCGCCCTCCTGGTCGGAGCCGCCGCGGCCGTAGATGATCTCGTCGGTCTCGTAGCCCTCATAGGGATCGGCATCCCAGTTCTCGATGTTGCCGATGCCGACGGTGTCGATGTGGGAGTCGATGGCGATGATCTTGTCGCCCTCGCCCATAAAGCCCATGACGTTGCCCAGGCCATCGACCTTGACCTCGTCATAGCCAAGGTTCTCCATCTCGGCCTTGATGCAGGCGACAACCTCACCCTCCTCGCAAGACTCAGAGGGATGGGAGATCATAGCGCGCAGGAAGCGAGTCATATCAGCACGATGGGACTCAGCAGCAGCCTTGATAGCGTCGAAATCGAGTTCTTTAGTCATAACAGTCAACCTTTCTACAAGGGTTTACCTACAGGTAGATATTTCAGATAGATCACTTGTGCCAAATAGCGTGAGGTCGAGCACCCCACAAGCAAGTAACCATAGGAGGCGGACGGAGGACTTTGCTCCGTCGCGAGTTCCGCACGAGCCGGAGAGCACTTAATGTGTTCTCCGTGCGAGCAGGACTGTCCGAGCAGGGAGTAAAGTCCTCCGGCTGCCTCCGGACAGGTCAGTCTGCTAGCAAGTCGGGTACTCGCCCTCCCAGACGATGCGACGGTACTGATCCGGATCGGTGTCGCCCTCGGTGGAGAAGCAGAGCACGGAGCTCGTCTTATCCAGGCCGATGAGCTCTTTGAGCTCGGCGTACTCAGGATCGAGCATGAGGGTCTCGACCAGGCCAGTGGTCACCGCGCCGGACTCGCCGGAGATGACGCGCGGGTCGCCCTTCTCGGGGGCGCCCAGGGTGCGCATGCCGCGAGCGGTGACCCAGTCGGGGCAGGACACGAAGGCGGTGGCATGGTTGCGCAGGATATCCCAGCCCAGGATGTTGGGCTCGCCGCAGCACAGACCGGCCATGATGGAGGGCATGTCACCGTCCACGATACGCGGATCGCCGTCGCCGGCGGCAGCGCCCTTGTACAGGCAGGCGGCCGGAGCGCACTCGACCACGACGAAGGTGGGCGGGTTATCGGGATACAGGTTGGTGAAGTAGCCCACCACGGCGCCGGCGAGCGAACCCACGCCAGCCTGGACAAACACGTGCGTCGGGCGGTTGATGGCCATCTCGCGCAGCTGCTCGGCAGCCTCGGAAGCCATGGTGCCGTAGCCCTCCATGATCCAAGACGGGATCTTCTCGTAGCCCTCCCAGGCGGTGTCCTGAACGATGACGCCGCGCTCGCAGGCGTCGGCCTCGGCGGCGGCCATGCGCACGCACTCGTCGTAGTTGACCTCTTCGATGGTCACCGTTGCGCCCTCGGCGGCGATGTTATCGAAGCGGGGCTTGGTGGAACCCTTGGGCATGTGAACGACGGCCTTCTGGCCCAGCTTGTTGGCAGCCCATGCCACGCCGCGGCCATGATTGCCGTCGGTAGCGGTAAAGAAGGTGGCCTGGCCAAAGTCCTTGGCAAGCTGATCGGAGGTCAGGTAATCGAAGGTGCACTCGGCAACGTCCTTGCCGGTCTCGTCGGCAATGTAGTTGGCCATGGCAAACGATCCGCCCAGAACCTTAAAGGCGTTGAGGCCAAAGCGATAGCTCTCGTCCTTAACGCACAGGTTGGACAGACCCAAGCGCGCAGCCTGACCGTCCAGGCGGGCAAGCGGGGTGACGGTATATTGAGGGAACGACTGGTGGAAGGCGCGGGCCTTCTTCACGTGGTCGAGGCTCATGATTCCCAAGTGCTTGTCATCGCTCTTGGGCATCGTGTTGCCCGCCCACTGGATCTTATCGGCCATACGGTGAACTCCTTAAGTCCTCTCTTGCCGGCCCCCGCATACGCGTTTCAGCCCATTCCCATTCATGCGACTGAACTTTTATGTGGATGCCAAACAAAAAGTTTGTTAGCACTGTTCTATCACACTTTTTGATTGGCAAACCTAACAAATTGTTTGTTGCCGTAATCGGTACTTTTTCGCCGCCGAACGGTCATGAATTGCCTTGTTGATGGATTTGTTTGCGAACAGATGTGGTTTATGGCAAAGTGTACCCAAACTAATTTTTAGGAAGGCACCCATGACCCCCGCACAGATTGAGTTTTACAAGCGCCTCGCACACGGCCTGGCGCTCCAATTTGGCCCCAACTGCGAAGTCGTCGTCCACGATCTGGAGACCGAGGACGTGGACCACTCCATCGTAGTGATCGAAAACGGCCACGTCAGCGGGCGCAAACTGGGTGACGGCCCCAGCCATATTGTGTTTGAGTCCATGCACGAGGGCAGCACCGACGTACACGACCGCGAGCCGTACCTCACTAAAACCACCGATGGCAAGCTGCTCAAGTCCTCGACCATCTTTATCCGCAACGACGAAGGCAAGCCCGTCGGCATTTTGGGCATCAACTTTGACATTACGCTTATGAAGGCTTTTGAGCGTTCGCTCGACGCCTTTACCGGCACCGGCGGCACGGGCTATACCGAGCCCGAGCCCATTACCAAGAACATCGGCGACCTGCTCGAGGACCTGCTGCACGAGTGCGAGCAGTTTGTGGGCAAGCCCGCGGCACTCATGACCAAAGACGAGCGCATTCGTGCCATTGGCTACCTCGACCGTCGCGGCGCCTTCCTCATTTCCAAGTCGAGCGAGCGCGCCTGCGAGTTCTTTGGCATCTCCAAGTACAGCTTCTATAGCTACCTCAATGAGGCCAAGGCGGCGGCCGGCGACAAGTAGGCACTCGCCTGGATTGCCCCTCCCCTTTTGGGTGCGAGTTCTGGAAAGCACGAATCCAAGACCGGGCCGCTTGGGAAGTTCCATATAATCGATGTCATTAGTATTTCGAAAGGATGGAACAGAATGGCGTTGAGCAAGGCATCATGCACCGGTCGCGGATTGATTCCGGCAATTGGTGGACATGTGCACCGCATGTTCGATGAGGGTGAAGACGACCTGTTTTCGCTAAGCCTTGACGACGTGATGGATGATCGCCCGTGGACCGCCGACGAACTCATGGGCGGCGGGGATCGCCCGTCAAGCCCCGATCCCACACTTGCGCCTAAGCCCGCATCTGCGCCGACTCCTGCGCAGTCGCCTGTTTCGACGCCCGCGCCTACGCCCGCACCCACTTCGGCGTCCACGCCCGCTCCCCGCCCCGCAAGCGACCCGTCCGAGACGGCGGCATTTCTCGCTGCAGCGACGCAGGGCAAATCGGCCGACAGCACCGTTATGTACAGCGCCCAGCAGTTGCCTGTTCCTGCGGCACGCAAGCCTCCGGTCGCAAGGCTCGATGAGCCCGTTGCCCATCAGGTTGCCTACGATTCCTGGGCTGCAGCCGATCTGGATGAGACCTCTACCGGCATGCCGGCGCTCGACGTTCCAGTTAATCCGCTTTTTGCCGCCAACACGAGCGCCGCGGACTATGAGGGCGGTGCGGCATATTCCGATTATTCCGATGGCTATGCTGGCACCAGTCGCATCGAGACCGAGGATTATGGCACCGCACCGAGCGATTATCTCAACGATCCGTACGCTGCCACGCGTGCACCGGAATATGACCCGGAGGCCGCGTCCGCACCGGCGTACACCAAAAGCACGGGCGAAGAGCGCTTCGCCGATTATTACGCCGAGGAAAAGGCGCTGCGTTTCTCGGAATTTCCGCAGGCAGTCAAGGTTGCCTTTATCGCCATTGTCATTGCCCTGCTCGGCGCCATTGCGTTTGAGGGATTCCAGCTGTTCCGCGGCCCCACCGCGTCCGAATCGGCAACGCAGCAAAAAGAGGACGACAACCAGTACCTGGACATCAACACCCTCAAGGGCGACCCCAACGACGGAGACGACGAGTAACAGATGCCGAAAACTGAGGGCCGTAAACCAAATCAAGCGACTCGCGGGATTGTGGGGGCGTAGACGGGCGAATGGGCCATCGACGATTTTGAGCTGGCAAGGGCCGGGAATTAGATTCCCGGCCTTCAACCTAGCACTGCTTTATGAGATCGAGCACCGCAGGAATGTCATCGGCGTTCCGAAGCGCAACGTAAGTGGGTAAGCCCGGGCCAAATCCGCCCTGTGCGCGTTTGTCCTGACACATGTCCTCTGGATCAATTAGGTCGTCCACGCTCTTTGCCAGGCCAACGGCGATCCAACCACCGTTGCTGGTCCTGCCTTCTAACACGGCATGCAGTTTTCGCTTGCCCGACCTGAAGCCTACATAGTACTTAGCTATGTAGGACTCCCACGAAGGGTTACCACTCAGAACGGACTCGCGCACCTCATCGAAAAGCTTCTGGTTGAGCCCACCTTCGGCAAAGGTGGGGTGGTTCTCATGCAGAGTCCAGACAGGAGCCTCGTCAGGCTCCCCACGAGAAGGACGGTACTTGTCGACGACGTCTGCCGGAAGGTCGGGATACTTCCATATCTCGCACGCTTCTTTCGCCAGCTCGTCCGCGCGCTGCCCAATCTCTTCCTCACCCCATTTTTCATGCGAGACAATCGATTTGTTTAGGTAGAGCGGGCTGCACTTAAATCCGACGTCAGGCAGATTGAGCTTGTCCGAGAACGACCGGTTTGAGTACTCCTGGTTGTAGCCCGTCAGCGTAAGATTTCCCAAGTTGTTGCACAGCCTGTCGTGGACGTCTTCCCAGTTCTCACCAAGCGATTCCTTCCAGCCGTGCTCATCATCAATCGTCTGGGGCATGATGTGCTCGATCTGGTAATCGTCGGCTGAGATGGACTCCTTCGGGTGGTGCCAGTTCTCCATGCGTTCCAGGTAATAGCGCTTTTTAGAGAAGCGGTTGTAGCAGTCACGCGCCTTAAACTCCTCGACAAAATGCTCGTCTGTCGGAAAGTATGCGGTCATACCGCTGCTGTGGATAAGGAGCATCGCCGTAACGTACTCCTCGATATCGTCCTGCTGCTCGAGATTGCGATACATGCCGGCAAAGAAATTATTTAGGCCCGTGGTAAGTCTGCCGCAAACCGCTCGCCTGAACAGAAACGACTCGATAGTCTCGCAGATACGTAAAAACGCATTGCGGTCTAGTCCATTCCCCTCGTAAACCGAATAAAGCAACATTAAGAGGGGCCTTATCTGCTTCACGTCGAGGCTTACGATTCTGCCGAACACTCGGCGCAGTCCGTCGTCCTTCTCCTTACCAAGGAACAGACTGGCGTATCTATGTGCATACCCGCGCAGCTCCTTAAGCAGGCCCTCGGTGTCACCATCGTAGTCGTCGGCGAAATAGCGCTTAAACTCGTAGTAGGCCTCGTTCTCCTTCGGCATCCTATTGGGAACTTTAAGCCACAGCCAGTA
Organism: uncultured Collinsella sp.; assembly: GCA_905199225.1. Lineage (GTDB taxonomy): Bacteria > Actinomycetota > Coriobacteriia > Coriobacteriales > Coriobacteriaceae > Collinsella. The sequence continues at coordinate 28,337 of CAJKFS010000013.1, forward strand.
CCAGATAAATGCATTGAACTCGTCCTCGCCGCCTTTTCCGAACAAGCACTCGAGTGGATGCCAATAACCCTCATAAAGCTTGGTCTGTTCGTCGTTGGGAAGCGACATTAGAACGTAGTTACGGATGAGGTCAATGGGCGTGAGCGGCTTGCCCTTGGAGTTCATGGACTCAAATATGAGCTGGGCATTATCAACGCCAGCGGTGAGCTTAGTGTCGATGACCTGCACGCGGTTTAGCCCCGCCCAAAGCCTTGCCGGGTCAAATGATTTACCACGCATCTTCTCGCGGAAGAACGCATGGTTCTCGACAATCCGATCCGATTTTTCATCTGGCACGGGAGCCCCAGACACGATGGAGAACAGCGTCTCTTTATCGTCCTGCGAGAGCACCAGCTTGTAGCGTGCCAGACCGTTGTAGTCGTCATCGTTAAAGAGGTAATTTTTCCTCAGCGCCGAGATTTTGAGGTCGCCAAGGAAGCCAGCCTTGTCGGGGTTGCTCTCCAAATAGTCAGCCAAAGCTGCAATCATCAACGAAAACGTCGTCATGCGCTGCTGTCCGTCAATCAGAAGCACGCGCGAAATGCTCGTGGCAGAGCTCTCGGACTCGGGGATATAAAGCATTGACCCCACGAAGTGCGATACGCCATCACGACCCGCTCGCATGACGTCATCCCAAAGCACCTCGCACTCTTTTACACTCCACGAGTAAACTCGCTGGTACACGGGAATGACAAACTGCATCTTCGCCACGCCCATAAGGTCGAGCAGATTCGCCTCGGTTGCTTTCATTTACGCTTGTCCCCTTTCTTGTTTACGCCGCTTGCGGTCAGTCCCCCACTGAGCGGAGGGTGCCAAAGACGAGAGCATCGAAGCACAGAAGCAACCGGGATGCTCATATCGTTAGATTTTACAACGCAAGCAAACGCTTACGCCGTCAGGGTGGCGCGCGATCGCTGCGCGCCACTCCCCAAAATCATACGATGTCAAAAGACTGACACTTGTGTATGCCTTTTGACATTGCCACGGACTTACGGGTTTCTTGTCTCATATGCCAAGAGCGGATATCTAGATCGCTGCCCCTCCCGCCCAAAGGAGCTCGACAAGAACTGATCGAAGGGCAAATCAGACATCGAGCAAGTCGCCGACATGCTCATCGCGCCTCGCAAAAAGATGGGCAAACACGGGACCATCTTAAGCGGTGGCGATGATAACACGGAATTGCAGCCGAATCGCCCCGACCTATTCGCCACCCGATGCTGGCAAGCTGTTGAGCGGCTCGCTCTCACCGGCGGCACCAAGGCGCTTCTGCATCTTCTCGATCTGCTTAAGGGTCGAAGTCAAATACCCAAGACCCTTCTTCAACTGCTTAAGCAACCTGCCATTCCTGCGGTCCCCCTTTCCATTCTCCTTCTCGACATCCTCCTCAACACCAGCGATGCTGCGCTGCACGGCCTCGGCCGCCTTCTGCACCAAAATGGCTCCCTCATGCGGGCAGCGGTCAGTTGCCACATCAAGAAATGCGAGAAGCCTTGAGCATTCAACGAGCACGAACTGCGCATAGTCCTCCCCCATCGACGCCGCCAGGGCAACGCCGCTAGAACCCAAAAGGCCAAACGCAGCGCCGCCGCCAGCAATTAAAGCGGTGCCACCGGCCATGCCCATGCCGCCGGCGGCCAAGGCGCCGCCGCCAGCAGCAGCAAGACTCGCATTGACGAGCGCAGCCCCGTGAAGGCCGACAAACGAGCCTCCAAAGATACCGACAGCAATATCCGGAGCCAATGCCGCGGCCACTCCTCCTGTGCCCAGGGCCGCCGCCACGGCAATGGCGCCGCCTACCAAGACCTTTGGCAATGTACCTGAGAGCTCACGGATATGCGCCCCGCATTGCTTCTCTAGGGAACGCACGGCGTCCAAATCAACCGCGTCTTGTCTCCTGGGAAATTCATCTTTAACCCAAGCCCCGCTCCCCTTCAAACCTTTGTATTCCTTCTTCTCTTCATCTCCTATCTGGAAATAGGGGCGAAACTCAACCAGCTCCTGAGCGATCAGCAAGGCGCGCACCTTGCCGCCTCGCTGCCGCGAAATAGCCTCAAGGGCTCCGTACGCATCTTCCTCGCTCAAAAAATAGCCGTCTGCATCAATGCCTAGGCCATCCGTGACCGAATCCTGCCACGCGCGGGCCCAGCTCCTCTTTTGCCCTTTGCGCACTTCGTTCTTCTCGTTCCCGCAGTCGTAGTTGATGGCGGCAAGCTTCAGCGAGAAGGCAATCCTCGTCGTCTCTCTATCTAGGCTATAAAAGTGGAATCCATCGAAGATATCCTGGCGGCGCCTGGCGCGCTCAGTCCAAGCCTCGGACATTTCCTCCGCCATATAGCCCCAGTCGGCATGGAGTGCAAACGCAAGGCGTCCAACTCCAACGTAGTTTATTCGCAAGAAGAACTTCTGGGCGAACACGACCTTGTTCCCCTCGCATTCGATACCCGCCCTGACCGCCGCCGTCGCCAGATTCGCCAGAACGAACGAAGTACTCGAAACCGTGACCATGCGAGTGAGGGCCCTGCTGTTGTAGGGCATGAAATGCGAAGCCTTGAGCTTGCGCAAGCCGGAGACATCACTCACTTCGCAACGTTCTAGCTCGGCCTTGAGCCTTGAAAGCATGTAGAGACAACGAACGATAACCTCGTTGGCCACGACTGCTGGCACCTGGCTTAAAGCTTGATCGAAAAGACCGACTTCCGTCCGAAGGTCGAAGCGAATGGGCTTGCCGTCCTCGGTTTTGAACGCCGTTCCGTTAAACAGCTTTGAGATCCATTGCTGAATGCGAATATCCTTGCCCTTATAGGCAATCCGCATGTCTTGAAAAACAGGCAGGGAGGAGAGCTCCTTTAGCAGGGACAGCACAACGCCGGGAATACCCGTCCCCTTACCGGGGTTTGAACTAGACCCCGCCATGTCGCTCACGAGATGCATTGCCCAGAACAGAGTGCCAAACGCGATCTTCTCTGGAACGTTCCTGCCTATAAGAGGGCGGTCAGGATCGAAGGCGGCGGCAGGCAGGTCAAAGGCGACAAACCGGCCGGCCGTATCGGTGCCATAGCCTTTGCACGTGAATTGCGAGAGGATCGAACACGCAAGGCCAACCAAGCTCGGGTGGTGCGAGAAATCCCGCAGATGATGTTGGAGCCCGCCGCCAAACTCGGCAGTCAGCTTGTCCGCGGCAAGAGGAAACCCTTTCTCTAGAAAGCGAATAGCGTCTTCTAGAGTTGCATCCGCCTTTGTCATACCCGCAGACTTGGCAATCGTAAGAACGAATTTGCCAACCTTCTCGTCGCCCCACTCTTTGGCACCCTCTAGGTTGAAGTCTTTCTGCCACAGGATATTCAACGCGCCCGTGAGGAGCCCGCTAACGGCTGCAAGTTCATAGTCGAGCTTCGTAGCCTTTTCAGCCCGAGGGTCAAAATCAAAGAGGACCTCCTCCCCATCGGGAGCGTCCTTAAAACCAACCAGCACGGCGCTACCGTTCAGCGGCACAGATGCAACTTTGGGCAGTTGAGGCATGGTGTAAACTATCTCGCCGCCACTAAAAACAAGTTCGTCTGCCATACCGGCTTCCTCCTGCAAACGCGTAAAACTAGATTGCTCCACGCCGCCAAATCCCTCTCGTAGAACTACTCGATAATCTCGATGATGCAGTTGCTCAGAACCTCGTCGGAACTGTTCACCTCTGGCAGCCTGTACGCCTCATTGTGAACGATAACGCGCGCAGCGTCACGGGTCTATGCCTGCCCATCCAGCGAATCATGTTAGCAAGCCGTTCTTCGACAATGGATGCCATCTCGGTGTCCATACTCTTGACCTGCCTGGTCTCGGCGGGCGTCAGCGTGTCCTTGAATAGCATCTCAAGCACAGCCCTCTGATGCTGATTCTGGAATCCTTCCCGCAACCATTCCTTCTGCTTACGCCCAATGGGCACCCGCCTACCTTCCCGCCGCCTTCAGCTTCAGCAGCAGGTCGCCCAGCTCGGGGCACTTGCTAGAAAGGCGCGTCTGAGCTCGCTCGCCCATCCCCCACCGCTGGCGGACTTCCTGGGCGCGCGGGCTCACGCGGTAGTCCCCGTCCATCACCTGCTTGAGCAGCTTGGCGGTCACGCGCGCATCGGCAAGGGCGCTGTGGGCGTGACCCGTCGACTCGTCGAACTCGATGCCAAACCACGTCGCCGCGTCACTCAAAGAGACGCACCCGTGGCTGCCCACGTCCATGATCGAGGTGTAAAACGCCTGCAGGTCGGCCCAATCCGTAGGAAATGCGGAAAGATCGATGTGCTTTGCCTGGCACTCGGTCAAAAGCTGTCGACGGTCCGCCCCGCTCCAGCAAACTACCTGTGCGGAGTAGCGACCGATCCAATCGCTGAGCCTTTTGATTACCATGTAGAGCGGATCGGCCATCGCAGTGTCCACGGCCGATATCCCCGTAAGCTCGCGGACGGAAAACGCAACGCCTTCGGTAAATTCCGTCTGCACAAACTGCGAGAACTCGCCCATAACGTTGCCGTGGTAATCGAGCTTGACGGCGCCGACCTCGATAATCTCATTACGCAGCCCACGTCGCTGGCGCTGCTTTGGCACCGGCGCAAACTCAAAGTCCAGCACAATCTGGCGCGCAAAGTTCGTCGTATCGATAGCCGAGATACACGGCGTCTTTTCAGCTGACACGGTTAGGGCCTTTCTCCGTTGCTTGCCGCTTGTTACATAAGCGGCTACATTGCCGTAAGGTTAGGCGCTCGTGCGGACATGAAATCGGAGCGCAATGCCACGCGCGCCAGGCACACGCCATGCAGACGGCCCCAAGAGAGTCGCCCGCTCTATTCAAATGCATGAAAAAGATTTAGGCCCGGTGACTTGAATCAGCGGTCATCCCGGGCCCATCAGAGCTCGTAGAGCTCTTGGTTGCTTTGGTCTCGCTCTTCACGGCGCTTATCGAACTTTCCGAGGCACTCAAGCAGCATTCGAAGCATAACAAGTCGCTGCCATTAAGGCACTGACCTCTTGACCAAGCAACGGCGCTGCCCAGCTATCACCCTTGGGCTGCCGTCAACTTTATTCTATCCGCGAGCATCTGGTTTACCAAATGGATTTTCGGTAAAGGAAGCACGGCACGCCCGCAAAACCACTACGCCCCAAGTGCCGCCATGGGAATCACCGCCACGCCGTCGTCGCGTGTGTAGGCAATGCTCCCCTTTCCAACCACGACCGCCAAAAACGCCGGCGCGGCATTCTGGGCGGCAGGATTGGAGAGCACTTTCCTCTCCAGCGCCTTGAGATTTCTCGCTCCATCGTCTGCTTTCGCATCACTCAGCTTGACCTCGATGGCTCCCCAGCGCCCGTCGTGCTCAACGATCAGATCGACCTCAAGGCCCTTCTCATCTCGGAAATAATGGACACTGTTGTCGACACCGCCGTAGGTGGAAAGGAACACGCGCACGTCGCGCAGGACGAGATTCTCAAAGAGCATCCCCAGCGTTTGCATATCGCCAAGCAGCCGCTCAGGGGTAGCCCCCAGCAACGCCGCCGCAAGTGACGGGTCACAGAAGTAGCGCTTGGGGCGCACGCGAACGCGGGCCTTCGAGCGCATGGGCGGCTCCCATCCGCACAGGTCCTCGGTCAGCTTGAGCCTGTTGAAGAGGTCCAAGTACGCAGCGATGGTCCTCTCGTCGGGGCCCGCCTCACCGTACGAGGCGTCCTTTACGAGCGTCTTGTACGTGACAGCCTGGCTCTCGTTCATGGCAAGAGCTCGCAAAAGGCCGTGTGCAAGCTCGGGCGACATGCCCTCGTCCAGCACGTTGACGTCGAGCACCGAGTGCACGTACTGGCTTGCCGTCTCTCGCGCAAGATCTTCCGAAAGCCCAAGATTTGCAGGCCAACCGCCCCTGCAGCACCAGCGGGCGACGTCATCCACCGTGCTCTCGCGACGCTGAGGGGCAAAATCCTCGCCCTTAAAGAGGCTTGCCAGTGACACGAGCGGCTCGCCGTCGCCCGACTCACACAGGGCCATGGGGCGCATTGACAGACGGGCGATCCTACCCGTGCCGGAATGACGAACATGGCTGCGCTCCTCGCTTTTGAGCGCGGTCGAGCCCGTGAGCAAAAGTGTCCCCCGTTCGTTGCCGCTCGCGTCCACGAAACGCCGGGCGGCATCCCAAACCTCGGGCACCTCCTGCCATTCATCGACCAGGTGTGGCGCATCGCCGATGAGCGCCAGGCTTGGGTCGACCTCTGCCGCCGCACGCTGCGCAGGCTCATCGAGCCTGGAGACGCTCGCCGAGCGAGAGAGCGCCGTCCAGGTCTTGCCGCACCATTTGGGGCCGTTGATCTCCACACAGCCAAACGCCCGCATAAGGGTGTCGAGGCGCTCCTCTATGAGCCGGGGCCTATATCCCTTTTGGGTCAATCTCTTTGGTGCATCCATAGACGGCCGTCCCTCTCTATCACGCGATATGCGAAATTACGCCATTCTCAATGCTGATTTTACGCTACTTTCAATGTAGTTTTTACGCCATTTTCATTGAAGGTTTTACGCTTGGCATCCTTAGCGCGACCCATTCCGAGCATCACATCAGAGCGTGCTTGGTTATCTCCGCTCGCACATCTCGGCAAACGAAATCAGCTTGGCATCTCCCCTGCTCGCCGCAGCTTCCTGACATCCTTGCGTAAAGCCTCGCTTCGAGAAGATCACGTAGCTTTTGTGCTGCCGCCTAAAGAGCTCGCTTCGGTATACGAGCTTTTGCAGCACGTCTTCGCCCGCCGGTTCATTGCGCCATTTGCACTCCGCAAACAGCGCAGTGCCCTCGCCATCGTCAACAATCAAGTCGATTTCTTCCTGCGTATGTGTGCGATTGTCCGTCCCCCACCAGCGTCCGACGCTCGCCGGAACCACATCGAGCTGGCCCGCGCGCGCGAGTTCGTACACGTATTGCCTGCATATAAGCTCAAAGACCGTACCCATGTAATCCGATACGTGCGGCTCAATGCGCTTATACGCCATCTCGGCCATATCGTTTTGAATCAGCCCGATGTTCTGCGGAACAAACTTGTACCAGAACCTAAACATCTGGTCGCTCAGCAGATACACGGCTCGCTTATTGCTCGTCTCGTTTAGGGGCAGCTCGCGCTCGACAATCCCAAGCGACGCCAGCTTATCCACATAGCTCTTTACGTTGCTCGCAGGGATTCCCGTAGAGCTCGCAATCTCCGAGATCCTCGAGCGCCCCTGAGCAATTGCTTGCACGATCGCATCATATTGCTCGGGATTGCGGCACTCTTGCAATAGCAGGTTACTCGGCTCCTCAAAGAGATAGCCCGTAGTAGTAAGAAAAAGACGCTTGATGTTGTCCTTGAGCGATACGGTAGAATCGACTTTCTCGATATATGCAGGAATGCCGCCCGTCATGCCATAGCAAACCGCAGCGTCTTCGCGACCCATGCTCTGCCACAGGCCGAGGGTCGTCGTAAAATCGAGCGGCATGATCTTAAACTGGGCCGTACGCCTACCGTATAGTGGGCTCTCATAGCCCAACACCTGTTCCTCCATAAACGAAAGAGACGACCCGCACAGGATAAGCATGAGCCTGGTCTCTTTGTACAAGTGATCGATTTTGTCTTGCAGCAACGAGCTGATCTCGGGATTTGATTGGGCGAGATAGGGATACTCGTCAATCACGACAATCAAACGTTCCGTGCGAGCCATGGCGGCCAACGCATCGAACGCCTCGTCAAAACTACGAAACGACACGCCTGCAGCACCAACCGAACCCGCAAGTATCGCCTGGCTAAAGCCATGCAGGTTTGCCTCTGCATTGGTACGACGAGCTTGAAAGTAAATAGCCTTCTTGCCTTGGATGAACTCTGTGATAAGGCGCGTTTTACCCACGCGACGGCGGCCGTAAATCACAGGCATTTCAAAGGAGCCCGTGTCATACAGTCGATTGAGCTCGGACATTTCCGCTGTTCTTCCGATAAACACAGGACCATCCTTCCTTTACGTTATAGCTAGCTATATTATACCTTCCTATAATATAGCTAGCTATAACGTAATTCGACAAGCGGCGCACGCAAAAGGAGCGGTACACCACCGCACATGGACCGTTCCGGAAAATATATCCCGTTCTGGAGCCAAAAACTGGGCCGTAGTTTCCGCCAAACATGCCATCCGTTCATCCCATTCTGAGGCTTGAATCCGGAACACAGTTTCCGCTCCAAACAAAAGGCCCCGGCTCTCGATGGAACTGGGGCCAAAGGCGCAGCGTATGTAGTTGATGCTCAGCGCGAACAGCCCGTCAGTAATGCCGTCCGCGCTCTACCCTACCCGCGGTGACGGGCGCGGCTGTACGGCGTATCCACCATGGGCAGATCCGGGCGCAGCTTGCCGTCAAATGCGCGGTAGGCGTTCTGTACGGCGGGCGCCGTGGGGATCGTTGCGATCTCGCCGATGCCCTTGCCGCCGTATGCCACAGGCAGCAGCTCGTCCTTCTCCACGTAGATGGCGTGGATATCCGGAATCTCGGGCGCACGGAACAGCCCAAGCGTACCGTACCTTGCCTGGGGCACGCAGTCCTTGAGCGGCCAGTCCTCGGTCAGTGCATAACCCATACCCATGAGCACGCCGCCTTCGATCTGACCCTGGATGGAGATGGGATTGACCACCTTGCCGGAATCGTGCGCAGCATAGACCTCGCTCACGCGGCCGTCATCATCCAGAATGACCACATGCGTGGCAAAGCCGTAGCAGATGTGGCTCTTGGGGTTGGGAACATCCGCACCCAGCTTGTCGGTCGGCTCCAGGTACACGTAGCCAAACTCGCATCCCTCGAGCGCCTTGATGGCGGCCGCGGGATCCTGAGGATGCACACCCTGGCCGGCGACGAGCTCCTGCGTGTGCAGCTGATAGGCGCGACCGTCGTCGTACTCGATCTTGACGCCGTCGCCATGCGCATTCACGGGAGCGGCGGGCGCGGGCTTGCCGGCCTCGATGTCAAGCATGGCATCGCGCAGCAGGAAGGCGGCACCGCGCACGGCCTCGCCGGTCACGACCGTCTGACGCGAACCAGACGTGGTGCCGGAGTCGGGAGCGTTCTCGGTAGAGCACTCGCCGTTGGCGATGCAGCGAAGCGGCAGGCCGCATGCCTCGGCAACGTCCTGCAAAAAGACGGTGTTGCAGCCCTGGCCGATGTCGGACGTGGCGGCGTAGACCACGGCCACGCCGTTCTCGACGCGAATCTTGCAGCGGCCGGCATCGGGCAGGCCAACGCCCACGCCAGCGTTCTTCATGGCGCAGGCGATACCGGCGTGGCCGGGATGCGCGTAGTAGGCATCCTTGACCTCGAGCAGCGTCTCCTTAAGCGCCGTGGAGCAGTCGGCAATCTGACCGTTGGGCAAAACCTCGCCCGGCTCGATGGCGTTTCTGTAGCGAATCTCCCACGGATCCAGGCCGACCTTCTCTGCCAGCAGGTCGATCAGGCTCTCGAGCGCAAACTCGGACTGGCAGACGCCAAAGCCGCGGTACGCGCCGGCGGGCGGGTTGTTGGTGTAGTAGCCAAAACCGCGAATGTCGGTGTTCTGGTACTTGTAGGGGCCGACGGCATGCGTGCAGGCGCGCTCGAGCACCGGACCGCACAGCGACGCGTAGGCGCCGGTGTCAAAGTTGATCTCGCAGTCCAGACCGGTAAAGTTGCCCTCGGCGTCGCAGCCCAGCGTAAAGGTACCGTCCATGGCATGGCGCTTGGGATGGAAAGCGAGCGACTCGGCACGCGTGAGCTTGCACTTCACAGGACGCTGGAACTTATATGCGGCGAGCGCGGCCAGGTGCTGGATGGACACGTCCTCCTTGCCGCCAAAGCCGCCACCCACGAGCATGGTTTCGACGACCACGCGCTCGGGATCGTTGTCCCAGCCAAACATGTGGGCACACTCTTTGCGCGTGTCGTAGGCACCCTGATCGGTCGACTGCACCTTGACGCCGTTCTTGTACGGATATGCCACGGCGCACTCGGGCTCCAAGAAGGCATGCTCGGTAAAGGGCGTGGTAAAGCGCTGCGTCACGGTAAACGCGCTCTCCGCCAGCGCCTTGGCGGCGTTGCCGCGCGTCACGTGACGGCTCTGGCACACGTTGTCCTTGAGCTCCACCGTGTTGCCGAAGGCAAAGAAGCTGTCGTGCAGGCGCGGGGCGTCGGCAGCCCTGGCCTCGACAATGTTGCGCACGGGCTCCAGCGGCTCGTAATCGATCTTTACGAGCTTCTTGGCCTTCTCGAGCGTCGCCTCATCCTCGGCAACCACCAGCACGATGGCATCGCCCACGCAGCGGGTGATATCGCCCGCCGCGATCATGACGTCCCAGTCCTGGATAAGGTGGCCGACCTGGTTGACCGGCACGTCCTCGGCACGCAGGATGCCCACCACACCGGGCAGGGCCTCGGCCTTGGAGGTATCGATGGAGAGCACGCGGGCGCGCGGATACTTGGAGCGCACGGCGCTGGCGTAGGTCAGACCCGGCTGATCGAGCTCGTCGATGTCGTCGGGATACTTGCCCTCGCCGAGCACCTTCTTGCGCACGTCGATACGGAAGGCGCGCTTGCCCACGCCGTAGTCGTCGCCGCGCTCCAGGTCTTCGTCGATCTGCTTTTCGCCGCGGAGCACCGCAGCGGCCAGCGAGATGCCCTCGATAATCTTTTTGTAGCCGGTGCAACGGCAGACGTTACCGCGAATGGCGTATTTGATCTGCTCCTCGGTGGGCTCGGGGTCCTCGGCGATGAGCGCTGCACCCGCCATGACCATGCCGGGGATGCAAAAACCGCACTGCACGGCGCCCACGGCGCCAAAGGCGTACACAAAGGCCTCGCGCACGTCCTGGGGCAGGCCCTCGACGGTCACAATGTTACGGCCGGCGGCAAGAGCGGTGGTCAGCACGCAGGCCTTGACGGCCGCACCGTCCACATGGATGGTGCAGGTACCGCAAGCACCTTCGGAGCAGCCGTCCTTGGCGGAATGGATATGCAGGTCGTCGCGCAGGTAGCGCAGCAACGGTTTGTTTTGGGTCGTCGTGCGCTCGACACCGTTAACGGTAAAAGTGAATTCCTGTGCCATGGTGATTCCCCTCTACACGCCGGCGGCGATGCCGGTACGGTCGTGGATGGCGCCATGCGGGCAGACGACGGCGCACATGCCGCACGACAGGCAATCCGCGCCATCGATATGGGCGCAGTTGTCCTCGATGCGGATAGCGCCGGCAGGGCACTTTTTAGCGCACATGCCGCAACCGATGCAGCTCGTGTCGCAGATCTTGCGGGCAATGGCGCCCTTATCGGTGTTGTTGCAGCGCACCAGGATATTCTGGTAGCCGGGGACGAAGGCAATCACGCGCTGCGGGCACGCCATGCCGCACAGGCCGCAGCCCGTGCACTTGGAGCGATCCACGCGGGCGATGCCATCGACCAGCGCAATGGCACCGTGGGGGCAGGCCGTGACGCAGGCGCCGCAGCCAATGCAGCCTTCGCTGCAGCGGGCGTCGCCGCCCGCGGAGGCGCAACCGCTTCCGCAGGCAACGTAGGCCACGTTATGTTGAATGGATTTGGCCATAAGAGACTCGCCTATTTCTTAAGAAGGTACGAATAGTTGTCGCGCACGGCCTTGATGGTCAGGCGGACGGCCTCGGGAAGACCGGTGTTGACGGCATCGACCGAGACGGTGCGGACCGTGCCGGCGACGCGGACCTTAAAGTGGTCCTCGTCCACAGCCAGGAAGCCCTCGTTCTCGGAGTTCTCCATGTCCTGCTCGCTCCAGAACAGGGTGAGCTTGTCCTTATAGGGACGACCCTCCTGGTAGGGGCAGAACACGGCGCAGTTGCCGCACTCGTTGCACATGCCGTCGACATGTACCACCTGATGCTTGGCCAGGCCCGGCACCTTAATTGCCACGTTGGCGCGGTTGGGGCACACATCGCAGCAGACCTCGCACACCGAGCCGCAGCCCAGGCAGCGAGTCTTGGTGCAGTTGCGCTTGTCGCGGCACAGCGACCCCTTGCGCTCGTAGCAAGTGTCCTCGCGACCGGTCTGAGCATTCTGGTCGGCGTACTTGTTAAAGTCCGCGCCGGCGATGGCACGGGCAACCTCGGCGGCATCGGCGATGGCCTCGACCACGGTGGCAGGACCGCGACGGCAGTCGCCCGCAGCCCAGACGCCCTCGACGCCGGTGGAGGTGGCGGCAAGGCGGCCGCGATGGTCGTGCTCGACGCCCGCGGCATCGTACAGGCTGGCATCGATGCCCTCGCCCACGGCGCAGATCACCGTGGTGGCGGAAAGCTCGACGGTCTCGCCCGTGGCGACAGGGCTGCGACGGCCGCTTGCATCCGGCTCGCCAAGCTCCATAACGTCGCAGGTCAGCACGGCACCGTTGAGCGCCTTGGGCGCCAGCAGCTCGCAGAACTCAACGCCGTCGGCAAGAGCAAGATCAAGCTCTTCCTCGTCAGCGGGCATCTGCTTCTTGGTGCGGCGATACACCAGGCGCACGTTCTTCACGCCAGCCAGACGCTTGGCCACGCGGGCCGCGTCCATGGCGGTGTTACCGGCGCCAATGACCACGACGTCCTCGCCCAGCTCGAGCTTCTCGCCCTTCTTGGCGGCCTCGAGGAACTCCAGCACGTCGAGCTCGGCGCCCTCGCCCAGGCCCGCAGAGCCGGGCATCCAGGCACCGGTGGCAACGACCACGTCGGTAAAGCCCTGGGCCTTGAGTTCGTCAATGGAATCAACGCGAGCGTTGAGCTGCACCTTGGCGCCAAAGGACAGGCAGAGCTCGGCATCGTGGGAGATATCGTCGCTCGCGATGCGGAACTCGGGAATCACGTGACGGACCACGCCACCGAGCGAATCGCGGGCCTCGAAGATGGTGACGGGCACGCCGGCACGCGTCAGGAAGAACGCGGTCGCCAGGCCGGCCGGGCCGCCGCCGATAACGGCAACGTTGCGGTCGCCGTCGTTTGCGATGGCCTGGGCGCGCAGCTTGGGCAGCACGGCGGCCATGGCCTCACGGGCAGCCTTGAGCTTGCTGGCGCGAATCTGGGCGCCCTCGGGCTCGTAAAATGCACGTTCGCAGGCACGGCCGCAGGGATGCGGGCAGATGGTGCCGGTAATGAACGGCAGGGCGTTGCGCTCGATGATGATGTTGAATGCGTCCTCGTAGCGGCCCTCGTCAACAGCCGCCAGATAGGCGGGAATATCCTGCTGGATGGGGCAGCTCGTGCGGCACGGCGTGGTAAAGCAGTCGGAAAGCGGGCTCTTGCCGGCGACCTTGCGGTCGGGCAGCGGGCGCAGCGGCTTCTTGTAGAGCGGGTTGGTGAGCGAGTCGGTCTGAATCGCGGTCACGGCCTCGAGCGAGACGCCCGCAAACGGCTTGCCATCCAGGTCGGTAAACTCGCCGGCCATCTGGCTAAAGCGCTCGTAGCCACCGGGCTTGAGCACGTCGGTCGCCAGGGTGACGGGCCAAATGCCGGCATCATACAGGGCGCGGATGTTGTAGACCGTGGCACCACCGGAGTAGCTGATGCGCAGCTTACCGTCAAACTGCTCGGTAATGCGGCGGGCGGCCTCGATGGTCAGCGAGAACAGCGAACGGCCGGACATGTACATCTCGGTAGAGGGCAGCTCGTTTCTCGTCACGTCGACGGGGAAGGTGTTGGTCAGCTTGACGCCAAACTCCAGGCCGCGCTCGGCGCACAGGGCAATCAGGCGCTCGAACATAGGCACGGCATCGGCCCACTGCAGGTCCTCACGGAAGTGCGTGTCATCGAAAACGATGTAGTCAAAGCCCAGCTCGTTCAGACGCTGGCGGGCAAACTCATAGCCCAGCAGCGTGGGGTTGCACTTGATGTAGGTGTTGAGACCCTTCTCGGTAATCAGATAGGTCGCGATGCGCTCGATCTCCGCCGGCGGGCAGCCATGCAGCGTGGACTCGGTAATGGAGTTGGAGACGCGCGCCGGGATGGACTCGACAAACGCGGCATCGACATGCTCAAACTTGTCCAGGTTAGCGAGCGCCCACGTGCGGCACTCGTTCCAAACCTCGGAGCCGCTGGCGTCCTTCATGCCCTCAATGTACGCATCGACCTTGGGGCTCTTGATGCCCTCGAGGTCATAACCCACGGACATGTTGAAGACAAAACCATCCGGGCTGCCCAGGCCGTACTCGCGAGCGATCAGGTGGCAGGCAAACCATGCCTTCACGTACTCGGCAAAGGCCTGCGGAACCTCGAGCTCGGTCGACCACTCGCAGTTGTAGCACTCGTCCTGCGCCACGATGCAGGGCTTGTTCACACACTTGGAGAGCTCCTCGCCGTCCATAACCTGAACGGTCTTGAGCTCAAAGAAGCGGGAACCGGCCACGTAGGATGCCACGATGTTCTGGGCCAGCTGCGTATTGGGACCGGCGGCCGGGCCAAACGGAGTCTCGATGCGCTCGTCAAAAATGGGAAGCGCGCCCTCCTGGTTGGTCGTGACCATCTTGCGCACGCCAAAGACGGCGCCCTGAGTCTTGTGCTCCTCGATGATCCAGTTCATCAGCTGCGAAAACGGGATCGGCCTCATGATGTCGCTCATAATGAGCTCCTCTCTGTAACGCCCGGCGAGACCGCGCGACGGGCGCAAATACGGTGTAGCGCTAGCACAGCGCCGGCGACCCCGCGGAGGCCGCCTATACGCGCGTCGAACGCGGCGAAACATCCGACGCGCGTGAATCTACTTGTAATTAGTAGGTGCGTTCGTTGAGCGTGCTCCAGAGCTTCTTGGACTCAGCCATGGTCCACGCGTTGATCTTGTCCTCATCAATGCCAACGAACTCGCGATCCTTGTACAGGACGCGGCCGTTGATGATGGTGGTGCGGCAGTTTTTGCCCATCATGCCAAAGAGCATGTGGCCGTCGATGTTCTCCTCGCTCAGCGGCGTAAAGGGCTTGTAGTCCATGACGATGACGTCGGCGGCAGCGCCGGCCTCGAGCACACCGAGTTTGCGATCGAAGTACTTGCTGGCCATCTTGGCGTTGTTCTCGAACAGCATCGTCATTGCCTCGCACCAGCCCACGTTGGGCATAGCGGCGTTGTGACGCTGAATGATCAGGAAGACCTTGAGGCTCTCGAGCATATCGTGGGTGTAGGCATCGGTGCCCATGCACACGGGGATGCCGCGGCGGAAGAACTCGAGCACGGGGGCGCAGCCCACGGCGTTGCCCATATTGGATTCGGGGTTGTTGACGAGCCAGGTGCCGGACTCCTTGACGATATCCATCTCGGCAGGCGTCACGTGGATGCAGTGGCCCAGCATGGTGTCGGGACCCAGCAGGTTGTGCTGCAGCAGGCGCTCGACGGGGCTGATGCCGCCGCGGTTGAGGCGGGAATCCCACACGTCGTTCATGCCCTCGCACACATGGATGTGGAAGCCGGTCAGGCCGTTGTTGGCCTCGGCCATCTTATCCATGGTCTCGTCCGAAAGCGTAAAGGTGGCATGTCCGCCAAACATGGCGGCGATCATATGGTTGTCGTTATCGCGACGCTCCTTGGCGGCCCACTGGGCAAATTCGGCGTTCTCGGCAATGGCCTGGTCGCATTTTTCCTGGCCGCGGCGATCGGAGACCTCGTAGCACAGGCACGAACGCATGCCCAGCTCCTGAGCTGCGTCCTTAATGGTAAAGAGGCTACCCGGGATCTCACAGAAGCTCGCATGGTGATCGAAGATCGTGGTGACGCCGTCGCGGATGGAGTCCAAGATCGTGGCATAGGCGCTGGCCTTGGTGCCGTCGAGCGTCAGGTTGTCGTCGATCTTCCACCACTGCTGCTCAAGATTCTCCAGGAAGTTGGTGGGGTTGCAGCCCTTGATGGCAAGGCCGCGGGCTAGACCCGAATAGATGTGGGTGTGGCAGTTGATGAGTCCGGGCATGATGAGGTTGCCCTGGGCGTCGACGTACTCGGCATCCGGGTACTTGGCCTTGAGCTCGCACTCGGGGCCCACTTCGACGATCGTATCTCCGTCAATGGCGACCGCACCGTTTGGAATAAACGGGGTCTGAGCGTTGCGGGTAAAGACGGAACCGTTAGCGACCAGAAGCATGGATGCTCCCTTCGACATCAGAGGCGGGGTTTGACACCTCTGACATGGCGGAGTGCGAAGCGCCGGCCTACACCGGAAACGGGCCCTCTCCCGTCAACGCTTCACCAAAGGGACAAACCCTTTGAAGTGCGGCTTGGCGCCGCATGACGTCGGCGGACGAGGCGATGCGTCCGCCGACGAATAGCACCGAATTGGTTACTTCTTGCTCTCGGGCAAGACCAGATCCACGGCAGCGTCCTTGGCAGCATCGATGTGCTGGGCCACGACCGGCGTCTGCGGAAGGATCAGGTTAAGGACAATGGCCATGATGGCGGTGGGGGTTACGGCATTGGAGCCGATGACGGTGGAAACCCAGGTGGGCATACCCTCGCCGGCAAGGCAACCGCTGGCCATCCAGATACCCAGGCCAAAGACGACGGAGGTACCGACGATGGTGGTAGTGCGCTGCGTGAGGCCCTCGCGGGTGAACATGCGCACGCCGTTCATGGTGATGGTGCCAAAGACGCCGACGGTCGCGCCGCCGATGACGGGCTGCGGGATAGCGGAAAGGACGGCAGAGAGCTGCGGGAACAGACCGGCGATGGCAAAGACGGCCGCGATGATCACAAAGACCCACTTGTTGACGACCTTGTTGGAGCAGATGATGCCCACGTTCTGGCCAAGGGCGCTGGTGGGAAGACCGCCCAGCAGGCCGCCGACCATAGAGGTGAGGCCCTGGGACACGATAGCGCCGGAAAGCTCGCGCTCGGTGGGCATACGGTCGATGGAGCCCAGGCAGGCAGCGGAGACGTCGCCGATAACCTGGATGGCGACCATGGGGAACACGACGGCGAGGGTAATGCAGACCTCGGGATCAAACTCGAGTGCGTAGGGCATGAGCTTGGGAAGGGCGAAGACCTGAGCGGTGGCGACGCTGGAGAAGTCGATCATGCCAAAGGGGATGGAGACAATCATGCCAACGATCATGCCAAAGAACACGGATCCCAGCTTGAGCGTGCCCTTGCCAAAGTTGGCGAGCGCAAAGACCACGGCGAAGGTGATAAGAGCGACGCACCAGGCCTGCGGGGTGCCCCACAGCGGCGTACCCATACCGCCGGCCATATACTTGACGGCCGTGGGATACAGCGAAACGCCGATGGAGAAGATGACCGTACCGGTCACGACGGGCGGGAACAGCCACTTAATCTTGCTGTAGGCCAGACCAAAGAGGACCGCGACGGCACCGCCGACAATCTCGCCGCCCAGCAGCGCACCAAAGCTAAAGCCCGAGGCACCCATGGCCTGCAGGGCCGGCAGGAACGCGAACGAAACGCCCATGACGATGGGCAGGCCGCCGCCGATGCGACGGAAGGGAGCGAAGGCTTGAAGGGCCGTGTCGATTGCCGAAAGAATGAGCGCAACCTGAATGATGTCGGTGCTCTGCTGGCTATTAAAGCCGTAGACGCCGGCCATGATGACCGCCGGGGTAATGATGCCGGCAAACGATGCCAGCACATGCTGAAGGGCACACGGAATCATTTCCGTAACGGGCGGCATGCCTTCGCGAGTGAACAGGGCTTCAGTGCCGTTCGTAACCGTCTCCTGGGCCATTTGACCACCAATCCTCGAAGTAGTTGTTTTCGCATCTAGCGCTCTATTGTGACGCAGTGCGGGGGTGAGGTTGTGCCTTCGTTGCATATCGTATTAAAGATTTTTCTCATTCTCAATAATAATTTTTTGTTATCAGACTATTCTTGAGCTGAGACAATGCATTTCCGCAGGTCAGGAAAGTGTCCTGTCAAAATAGCATCTAACTTTTCTTTTGGTCGACCGTTTACCGCCAAATTCCTACCGCTCGTCCGTATTACGCAATGTACCTGCGAATATGTGAATCAATAGACACCGTGTTACCATGAGAAAAAATTGTTATGAACATTTCCGATTTCACCCCAAGGAGTTGCCTGTGAACGAGACCGTACGTCGCTTTTTGCCGATGGTCGATTTTCTGGAGCAGGTACTCGGCAAAAACAGCGAAATCGTGCTGCACGATTTCTCGGATCCCGACCACGCCATCGTTGATATTCGCAACGGCATCGTGAGCGGCCGCAAGGTCGGCGGTCCCGCCACCGATCTGGCACTCAAGATCATGCACGACGCCAAGTATCGCGACCTGCCGTTTATTACGGGCTACGAGGGGCGCGGTGCCGGCGGCAAGACGTTGGAGTCAGCGACGTACTTTATCCGCGAGGATAACGAGATCGTCGGCATGCTCTGCGTCAACACCGATCTTTCCACGGTACGCTCCATCAACGCCATGGCTCAGCAGCTCATGGCCTGCTTCGACGCTGTGCCAAGGCAGGCGGAGCCCGCGTCTATCGAGGTCGAAAGTCTTTCGGAGTCTACACAGGAGCTCATCGACCGCAGCATTGCCGAGTTGCTGAGCGCGCGCGGGCTGGATGTGGCGTCGCTTGGTCAGAGCGACCGCGTGGACGTCATTCGCCACCTCAACGGCAACGGGGTGTTCATGCTCAAGGGCGCCGTGTCCTGCGCCGCCACCGCGCTGGGCATCTCGGAGCCCAGCGTCTACCGCTACCTGCAAAAAGTCCGCAAGGAAGGCTAACGGGCAAAATGGAGCGCGGCTCCACAAGCGATCCGTCACTTGATAAAAGACCCTGCAGCTCGCACGCGCTGCAGGGTCTTTTTGCATGTCATGTTTAGTTGTGGCCAACGCCTTAGAGAGCGGCGACGACCTCGATCTCGACCAGACCGCCGGCCGGAAGAGCGGCAACCTGGAAAGCGCTGCGCGCGGGGAACGGAGCCTCGAACTTGGAAGCGTAGATCTCGTTCACGGCAGCGAAGTCGGCGATGTCGGCCAGGTAGACCGTGGTCTTGACGACATCGGCAAAGGTAGCGCCGGCAGCGGTCAGCAGGGCCTCAACGTTGGCGAGGGACTGCTTGGCCTGGGCCTCGACGCCCTCGGGCATCTTGCCAGTCGCGGGATCGATGCCCAGCTGGCCGGACAGGAACACCATGTTGCCGGCCTGGATACCGGGGGAATACGGGCCGATGGCTGCGGGTGCGTTATCGGAAGACACGACGGTCTTGCTCATGTTTTTCTCCTTACGATCAATTGAGAGAGCGTGAGCGCGGTGTTCACACCGGGAGGCACAGTTCGGTCTGAACACCGCGCTTGATTGGGATAGTACTCAAGGTTTCCGCGCGATGCAAGATTATTATCACGTTGCGAGAATATTTTATCGCCCAACGGTTTCCCCGAACCGCTGAACGGTTCTCATGTGGAGCAGCCAGTCCAAGCTGCTGAAGACTTTGTCCTGCTTAGGCTGCGGGCGTCGCCCACCGCAGCGACGCCACTATACTTTTGACTATCTGAGCATTTTGAAAGGCAGGATATGACCGCAACCGCCAGTCGAACCACCAACCGCAGACCCGAGCTTTTAGCGCCCGCCGGAGGACCCGAGCCCTTTGCCGCCGCACTCGCCGCCGGGGCAGACGCCATCTACTGCGGCATGGGCAGCTTCAACGCCCGCCGCAAGGCCACCAACTTTACCGACGAGACCTTTGAGCAAGCCTGCCGCGCCGCACATCTAGCCGGGTCGCGCGTCTACGTCACGGTCAACATCGTCATCAAGCAGTCCGAGATGGACGATGCGCTGCAACTCATCTATCGCTGCTCAACGCTGGGCGCCGACGCCTTCATTATCCAGGACTGGGGTCTGTTCTTTGAGGTCAAGCGCGCCATGCCCGGCATCGAGACGCACATCTCGACCCAGGCGAACATCCATGACGACCGCGGAACGCTTTGGTGCCGCGAGCAGGGCGCCGACCGCGTGACCCTCTCGCGCGAGCTCTCCATCGACGAGATCGCCGCTATCCACGACGCCGCACCCGATGTGGACCTCGAGGTCTTTAGCCACGGTGCCATCTGCTTTTGCTACTCGGGTCTGTGCCTGCTGTCGAGCTTTGCCATGGCTGGTCGCTCGGCCAACCGCGGCATGTGCGCCCAGCCCTGCCGCCTACCCTACGAGCTAATTGACGAGAACGGCCGCTCGCTCTCCCCTGCCGGTCGCGAGCGCGCGCTGTGCCCGCGCGACACCAACACATCGCAGCTTGTTCGCCGTCTGTATGACGCCGGCGCCGCATCACTCAAGCTCGAGGGCCGCATGAAGGCCCCCGATTACGTGTATTCCATCGTCGACGTGTACCGTCATCAGATTGATGACATGCTTGCCGATGTTTCGACCTCTAAGGATGAGGATGCCGCCCGCCAGCGACAGCTCAAGCGCTGCTTTAACCGCGACTTTACGCACGCCTACCAAGACGGTACCTCGGGCGACGAGATGATGAGCTACGAGCGCTCCAACAACCGCGGCCAGATTGTGGGCACGGTGCTGGGCAGCCGCCTGGCCAACCGCGATGTACGCGGACTCAAGCCCGACGATCGCCGTCGCCGCGCCGCCATCGCCCGCATTGAGCTGTTTGAGCCCGTGGGCAAGGGCGACCTGCTGGAGCTCCGCCACGATAACGAGTTTGACCAGTTCCTGACCACCATTGCCGCCGATGATGCCGCTGCCGGCGATGTTATCGAGTGTCGCGTGCCCCGTAGCATGCCCGAGGGCTGCCGCGTGCGCGTGATTCGAAGCCAGCGCGCCATTGACGCCGCCGGCGCCGCGCTCAAGCGCGATGTGCTGCGCCGCCGCGCCGTAGACGTGTCCGTTGTGGCGCGTCTGGGCGAGCCGTTTGCCGTTACGCTCACCTGCTGCGACGACCCCGCGCTCACCGCCACCGCCACCGGCTTTACCGTCGAGGCCGCCAAGACTCGCGCCGTCGAGGCGGCCGATCTGGTTGAGCACGTCGGGCGCATGGGCTCCTCTCCCTTTGAGGCCGCAAGCTTTGACGTTTCGCTCGACGCCGGCTGCGGTATGGGCTTTTCCGCCGTGCACAAGGTGCGCGCCGCCGCTTGTAAGGCGCTGGAAGAGGCCATTCTGGCACCGTACGAGGAGCGCGCGAAAACGCTCGAGCTGCCGGCGATTGTAACCAGTGATTCCCGCCCCGCGCCCGAGCACTACCGCGATGAGCCGCAGATCTGCGCCACCGTCACCTCGCTCGAGGCCGCCGAGGCAGCGCGGGCGGAGGGTGCAACGCGCATCTACATGACCACCGACGCGCTCGATGCGGCCGAGCTCTCCCCCGCCGATGCATTTGAGCAGGGCATCGTACCCGTACTCGACGAGGTCTGCCGCGCCGTTGACCACGTACGCGTCGACCCGTGGGTTGTTGCCGGCGCCACGGTCGCTATTGGCAACATCTCTGAGCTTGCCCTGGCCGCCCAGGTTGGCGCCACGGCCGAGATTCGCTCTTGCCTGCCGGTGCACAACACGGCCTGCATGGAGGCGCTTGCCGAGCGCGGAGCCGGTGCGTTTTGGCTCTCGCCCGAGATCACGCTCGACGAGATTGTCTCGCTCGGCGCCGCCGCGCCCGCGGCTCTGGGCATCACCGTCTTTGGCCGCCCGCGCGTTATGACGAGCGAGCACTGCATCCTGCAGGTGGCCAATGGCTGCATCCACGATTGCGTCAACTGCCGCCTGCGCGCCCGCAAGCTGTCGCTCAAGAATATCGACGGCAAGGTCATGCCCGTGCGCACCGACATCCATGGCCGCTCTCGCTTGTACGACGCCTACCCCATCGACCTTACGCCGCAGGTACCGCAGTTGCTCGACACCGGCGTCCGTCGTCTTATGGTCGACGGAACCTTGCTCGAGGCCGATGAGATTGGCCGTGCCGTCGCTCGCGTCCGTCGCGCCGTCGAGGCGGCTCAAGCCGGCCGCAAGCCCGCCGCCCGCCTGCGCGGCGCCACCTCGGGCTGCATGTTTGTGGGAATTAGCTAACCGAAAGGCTTACACGTGAACGAAGAACCTCAAGTCCTCTACTGCGACGCCTGGCTCATGGCCATCGACAAGCCCGCTGGCATGATCGTCCACGGTGACGGCACCGGCGAGCGCACACTTACCGACTACGCTAGCGACCTTTTGTTGGCGATGGGCGACGGCTTTGCCGCGACTGACATGCAGCCGCTCAACCGCCTGGACCGCAACACCACCGGCGTGGTGTTGTTCTCGCTCGACAAGCAGACGCAACCCGCTTTTGACCAGATGATCATCGACCACGCATTCGAAAAGCACTACCTGGCGCTCGCCGAGGGCAAAATCGACTGGAACGAAAAGCTCATCGACAAGCCCATCGCCCGCGACCGCCACGATAGCCGCAAGATGCGCGTTGGCGCCAGCGGCAAGCCGTCTCAGACGCGCGTGAAGGTACTCAAGCGTCTTAAGAGCCGCCGTGGCCTGCCCACGCGCTCGTATATCGATGTCGAGTTGCTCACCGGCCGCAAGCACCAAATCCGTGTGCATCTGGCGAGCGAGCGCCATCCCCTGGTTGGCGACGACCTGTACGGAACGCCGCGCCCCTGTGGCCTGATGCTCCACGCCCACAGCGTGTCCTTCACGCATCCCGTAACCGGCGAGCACATCCACATCGAAGCCCCCTGCCCCTGGGAGCCCTAAAACCTGCCAAAAAGGGACAGGTTTATTTTGGCAGGTTTTATCTGGACAAACGTCAAAACCACCACAAAGGTTCCTGCCCCTTCGCGGTGGTTTTGGCCTTAGCCCGTCCCTTGCTGTTAGACCGTGATGACGTTGTCCATTGCCCGGTACTTGGCGGGGACCTCGCCTGCGGTAATAATCGTTGCATCGCGGAAGTCCGCGAACTTGACGGGCGCCACCATGCCAAATTTACTGGCGTCCGAGATTACGAAGCGTTTGGCGGTATGGCGCATCGAGATACGCTTGACCTGTGCTTCCTCGATATCCGGTGTGGTGAGACCTTGCTCGGCCGCGATGCCGTTGGATCCCCAAAAGCCGCAGTTGAAGTTATAGCGGTCCAGGGTTGCCAAGGCATCGGGGCCAACGAGCGCCTCGGTCTCGGGTTTGAGCTCGCCGCCCAGCACCACGGTACGCATGCCGCGCAAAGCAAGGTGCTGAGCATGGAGCACGGAATCGGTCACATAGGTGACGCCGTCGAGACGCGGAAGATGCTCGATGAGCTTGAGGGTCGTTGAGCCCGAATCGATATACACAAAGCTATCGGGCTCCACCAGGGCCGCGGCACGAGCACAGATGCGCTCCTTGTCATCGTTATGGAGATCACTGCGTTCGCTGATCGTCAAGTCGCGCGTCACGTGCGCGCGCTCCAGACTCGTCGCACCTCCGTGCACCTTGGCGATACGGTGCGCGCGGTCGAGCGTTTGCAAGTCACGGCGAATGGTGGACGGTGTCACGCCCAGGGCCTCGGCAAGTTCCGGCACGGTAACCGAGCCGGCCTGCTGCACCATCGACACGATCGCATTGAGCCTATCTTCCGCAAGCATCGCTTACTCCTCCTCGGGGTAGACGACTCCCCAATCGGCGCGGAGCTTGGTCATGAGCTCCATCACATCAGAAGCATAATCCAGAAGCTCACGCTTGGAATCGTCGCCGGCGACGGCCTGCTCGAGGTCAGCCATCTCGTAGCACAGGGCATAAGCCTCGGTGCCAGCGTGGACCTCCTCACGGCGACCGTCCGCAGTCCACACGATGGTCGCATGGTCGGCGCGCGGATACTCGTTGACCTCGATATAGCACTTGTCGAAGCTAATGACCGAACGCTTGGGCTGCTTGGAGTGGAGCGTGAGGCTCACCACGCCCAGCTGCTGTTCGGCATTACGGCAGACGATGCCGCCTGCAACGTCAACACCGGTCTCGCAGGTGTTGCCCAGCGAAACGACCTCAGCGGGCTGGCTTGCCATAAAGAAACGCATGACGGACAGGGCATACACGCCAATATCGAGCATGGCACCGCCAGCAAGGTTGCGGTTGTAGAAGCGATTGGTCAGATCGCCGTACTCCTTATAGCTACCAAAGTTGAGCTGAGCAAGGTTCATACGGCCAAAGTCGCCCGCATCCATGCGACGGCGCAGCTCCTGATACAGCGGCATGTGGAGCACCGTGGTGGCATCCATAAGAACCACGTTGTGCTCGTCGGCGATGGCACGGGCCTCGTCAAGCTCGGCGGAATTGAGGGTAATGGCCTTCTCGCAGAGCACGTGCTTGCCGGCGGCCAGCGCAGCACGCAGATAGGTGATATGCGTGTTGTGCGGCGTGGTGATATAGACGGCGTCGATGTCCGGATCGGCGTAGAGGTCCTCGACCGTGCCATAGACCTTCTCAACGCCATGCTGCTCTGCAAAAGCCTGAGCCTTGGACAGCGTGCGGTTGGCAACGCCCGCGAGCTTTCGGCCGGCAAGGGCGAGAGACTGGGCCATTTGGTTGGCGATAACACCGCACCCGATCACTGCCCAACGAAGCTCGGGAGCCGTAAAGATGTCGTTTGGGAACGGCTGATTCTGGACCGAGGCAAACGCCGCCTTTGCGGCTGCCTCGGCGTCGAGCGGAGCCTGTTTGGAATCTGCCATGATGTGCCTCCTGAGTCATCGGAAGTCCTTCATTTCTAACAACCCTATAGTCGCACAATTGCGCGCGTATCTGCTCGTGTTTGCGTATTTATTTGCTTATCGGTCATTATTTAGCCATAGTTGGCAGATGTTTGCGCAGTTATGCGCATTGTCGCGCAAAACTATGCGCATGAATGCGCATGCGACGATCCTTGTGAAGCATAAAGAGGCGGAACACCAAAGCCCTAAAGAACAGAGTAGGCCGTGATACTCCACCCCTCTGAGGGCATCAGACATCAAAGGACCGTCCCAAACTGCCGGCACATAGGGACTGTCCCCCAACGACTGGTCATTTAAGTCTGTCCCCAATGAGTGGGGATAGCAGACTGGTCATTTAAGCCTGTCCCCAATGAGTGGGGATAGAAAAAGGCCCGGGTGCCGTGGCATCCGGGCCTTTGCTAGCAAC